>NZ_JANKBY010000062.1:0-14541 GCF_024621905.1 Terrisporobacter muris | reverse complement strand
AATTAATATAAAAAATATGGAAGATGGGTTGATAAAATGACAATATTATTAAACATAATAGGTATCGTTGTTTTACTAGGTGCATTATACTTATTCTCTTCAAATAAAAAGTTAATAGATAAGAAGATGATATTAAAAGCATTAGTATTACAATTTATATTAGCATTCTTGCTAGTTAAATTCCCTTTAGGGCAAGTGGTAATTGAGAAGGTATCTGATGTTGTAACTAATATACTAGGTTACGGAAGTGAAGGTTTAGCATTTGTATTTGGACCATTAGCTGATGGTGGAGCACCAACAGGGTTTGTATTTGGAATACAGGTTTTAGGAAACATCATATTTATATCTGCTCTAGTTGCGGCTCTATACTACTTAGGAGTTATAGGAGCAGTTGTTTCAGTTATAGGAGGAATTATAGGTAAAATACTTGGAACTTCAAAAGTAGAAAGTTTTGTTGCTACAGCAAATATGTTCCTTGGACAAACTGAATCACCAATATTAGTAAGTAAATACTTAAAAAACATGAGTGAAAGTGAAATAATGCTTGTTTTAGTTTCGGGAATGGGTAGTATGTCTGCTACAGTACTTATGGGATATGCAGGTATGGGTATACCAATGAAATACTTATTAATAGGTGGAGCTTTAGTTCCTCTTGGTAGTATAGTAGTCTCAAAACTTATATTACCAGAAAATAAAGAATTAAAAATAGATGAAGCTGAAGAAGTTAAGATTGACAATAAAGGTGATAATCCAAATTTAATATCAGCAATATCTCAAGGAGCAAATGATGGGCTTAATATGGCACTTGGTATAGGTGCTTCACTTATAGCAGTTCTATCTTTAGTTGCTCTAGTTAATGGTGTTCTTGGAGTATTTGGATTATCTTTAGAGCAAATATTTTCAGTATTATTTGCACCAATAGGATATTTAATGGGTCTTGATACAAATAGTGCTCAGCTTGCAGGTCAATTGCTAGGAAGCAAGTTAGTTTTAAATGAATTTGTTGCATTTGGACAATTAGGAGAAGTTATAAAAACTCTTGATCCAAGAACAGCTTTAATGCTTTCTATTTCACTATGTGGATTTGCAAATATAAGCTCTATCGGTGTATGTATATCTGGAATATCTGTATTTTGTCCAGAAAAAAGAGGCCAATTAGCCAAACTAGCATTTAGAGGAATGGTTGGTGGTTTCTTAGTAAGTTTATTAAGTGCACTAGTTGTTGGTTTAATAGCGGCTATATAGTTTATATTAAAAAGGAGCTTTCGAAGCTCCTTTTTTGTTATAATAAATTCTTTGAATGAATATTTAATTTATATGCTTCTTAAATGAAGTTATTTTCTATCACACCACTTATTGGAATATAATGGTTTTGACAAAAATATTTTTATATGGTAAGATATTTAAAGATTAAGTAAGTCAGATAATCGCAGGTAGCATTAGCTACGTGAGGAAAGTCGGAGCTCCATAGAGCAGGGTGCTAGGTAACGCCTAGTGGGAGTGATCCTAAGGAAAGTGCAACAGAAAATTACCGCCAAGAATTTTCTTGGTAAGGATGAAAAGGCGAGGTAAGAGCTCACCGTTTCTCAGGTGACTGAGAAAGCCGTGTAAACCCCACCTGGAGCAAGACCAAAATAGGGCTAAAAGAGTGTTGCTCGCACTCTCCGGTAGGTAGGTCGCTTGAGCATATTGGTGACAATATGCCTAGATAGATGATTATCAAATACAGAACTCCGCTTATAGATTTGCTTGATTATAAGAATCCTAATAGGGTTCTTTTTTTATGCCTATAAATTAGAAGTCAAAATTAGATGAAATTACTACTAATTAGTAAGTTAGTAAAATAATTATTAGAAAAAATTGGATTTCTAACTTAATATATGCTAAAGTTTTAATAAAAAAGAATATTTTTGTAAAAATGGGGGGTAAATGAATGAAAAGCTTTGAAAAAGTATTACTAGGTTCTTTAGTAGTAGGTACAACCATATCATCTGGTTTGGTTCTTGCTCAAGCTGAGAAATTAGGGGAAAATCAGTATTATTTAATGAATAATTTAAATATGAGAAAAGGGCCAGGAATAGACTACATATCTACAGGAACTTTAAAACAAGGAACCTTAGTGACACCATTAGAGTATTCACAAGATAAATTATGGGTTAAAATTAAGTATAACAATCAATATGTATGGGTTTGTGCAAAATATATTAAAATAGTTGAAGATAATAATGATGTAGATATCAAACCTGGAAGTTATAAAACAAAAGAGAGGTTAAATCTAAGAAAAGGGCCTTCTACAGATAATGTAATAATTTTAACTATGCCAAAGGGTAGTCAAGTTGAAGTTATTGATACTTCCAATGATAATAAATGGGCAAAAGTTAGTTATAAGAATGAAATTGGTTGGGTTAATGCAACTTATATAGAAAAAATGACTTCTCAAGAAGAAGATAATAATTATAAGTATGAAGATTATATAACTACTTCTCCAGTTAATGTTAGAACTGGGCCTTCATCTAATTATAAAAAAATAGGAGTTTTATCTAAATGTATAATATTAAAACCTATAGCTTTTGATAAATATGGTGATTGGATAAAATTTAATTTTAATGGAAATGAAGGCTGGGTTTGTAAATCTTATTTAAAAAAGGTAAGTGATATTGATAATTCAAATAATGATAATATATTATATACAAGCGCAAACGTGAATTTTAGAACAAGTCCAAGTATTAACAGCTCTAAAATATGTACTATACCTAAAAACTCTAAATTGAGCGTTTTATCATACAATAGTAGTAAAACTTGGGCACAAGTAAAATATAATAACAAATTGGGATGGGTGAGTACAAATTATTTAACATCAAAAATAACACAAGATTATAAATGGGGCAATACAATAGCTAGGGTAAATCTTAGAGATTTACCAAGTTTAGATGGAAATAAGTTGCTGACAATGCCAAGTGGGGCAAGCATTAAGATATATGAAGAAACAAACGGATGGCTAAAAGTAAGTTATAATAATACAGTAGGATATTGTGCATCCGTATATATAAAATAAATATTTTTTATGAAAAAACATCTTATGCAATAATATAAGATGTTTTTTGTATATAAGTAAAAAGGATATAAATTGAAGCATATGCAAAAATATGGTAAATTTAACTTGTGATTAAAAAATATAATTATTAATTTTGGGGGGATAATTATGATACTAGTTACTGGAGGGGCAGGATATATAGGTAGTCATACAGTTGTGGAGTTGTTAAATGAAAATTATGAGGTAGTAATAGTAGATAATTTGTCTAATAGCAGCATATTAGTGTTAGATAGAATAAGAAAAATAACAAATAAGGAGTTTAAATTCTATAATATAGATGTGACAAAGAAGGATTCATTTAAAAAGGTTTTTGAAGAAAATAATATTGATTCAATAATACATTTTGCAGCGTTTAAAGCAGTTGGAGAATCTGTAAAAAAACCTTTAGAATATTATAAAAATAATCTAGTGGGCACACTAGTTGTATTTGAGCTAATGAAAGAGTTTAATGTAAATAACTTTGTGTTTTCATCATCAGCTACAGTATATGGAAAACCAAAAACTTGTCCAATAAGAGAAGATTTTCCTTTATCAACAACAAACCCTTATGGTGCTACTAAGCTTATGATAGAGGATATAATGAGAGATTTAAGTAAGGCAAATAACAATTTGAATTTAGCTATTCTCAGATATTTTAATCCAATCGGGGCACATATTAGTGGTATAATAGGAGAGGAGCCAAATGGTATACCAAACAATTTAATGCCTTACATAACAAAGGTAGCTGTTGGTCAGTTAAAAGAACTTAGTGTGTTTGGAAATGATTATAATACGCCAGACGGAACAGGTGTTAGAGACTACATACATGTAGTTGATTTAGCAAAAGGTCATTTGGCTGCACTTAAAAAACTTGAAGAAAAGCCAGGCTTGGTAATTTATAATCTAGGAACAGGTCAAGGTTACAGTGTTTTAGATTTAGTTGATTCATTTGAGAAGGTAAATCACATAGAAATACCATACAAGGTTACTGATAGAAGACCAGGAGATATAGATATGTGTTATGCAGATCCAACTAAAGCATATAAAGAGTTGGGATGGAAGGCGGAATTTGGTATTGAAAGAATGTGTGAAGATTCATGGAGATGGCAAATTAACAATCCGAAAGGCTATGAAGAAAATAGTGAATTATTAGATATGATTACATCTGAAATATAATTCTTAAAAGGAGGTATGAATTGGAGTATTTAAGAATAATGATTTTATCAATGGTTCCTGTTACAGAGTTGAGAGGAGCTATACCTATAGGCATAGCTTTAGATTTAAATCCTATAGGAGTATATATTGCCAGTGTGTTAGGATCTACACTGGTTGGCATACCTCTTGTTTTAGCATATAGACATGTAGTGAAATTCTTAAGAGAAAAAAAGATATTTATCTATTTATTAAACAAAATTGACAACAAAATAGAAGTAAGCATGAAGAAAATGAAGGCCGTATCGATGATAGGTATTATCTTATTTGTAGGTGTACCTTTTCCAACAACGGGAACTTGGACAGCAGCAGCTATTGCATCAATTTTAAAAATGAGACTTAAAGATGCACTAAGTGGTATTTTTATCGGTAATGTATTATCTGGATTAATTGTAAGTTTTTTATCATATCATATAATTTAATAGATATGTAACCAAATTATACTCCTTTCACATGGGAAAATATGTTAAAATGTTATTGTATAATATTTTATCTTAATTATGAAAGGGGGATAAATTATGAAAAAAAGATTTAAATCCTTTTGTACAATATTATTAGCAACAGTTATGATATTAGCTTCAAGCATACCAGTATCAAACGCAGCAACTCATCAGTTAATTATAGTTAATTCAAAAAATAATACTTTAAATTTTTACGAAAATTATACTTTAGTAAGAAAATTTAAATGTGCAACAGGAAAAGCAAGTACACCGACACCACAGAGAAAGACAACTATAGTAAATAAAATTAAAAACAGACCTTACTATAAAGGCGGAATTCCTGGGGGGGATCCAAGAAATCCTTTAGGGAAAAGATGGATGGGTCTAAATATGTATGGTTATGGAACTACATATGGAATTCATGGAAATAATAATGAACGTTCCATTGGTAAACACATAAGTGGCGGATGTATCAGAATGCATAACAAGGATGTAGAGTGGCTATATAATAAAATAAGAGTAGGAGCTACAGTAATAATAAAAAATACATCTAATAGTGACGCTTGGATAGCTAGACAATACAACATAAAACTTAGAAAAGCATGGCATACAATAAATGGATATAAGTATTATTGTAAATCAAATGGTAAATATGCAACAGGATGGTACACTATTAATAATAAAACTTATTACTTTGATAGTAAGGGAAGAATGCAAACTGGTTTAAAAACAATATCTGGTAAGAAATACTATTTAGGAAAAGATGGAGTAAGAAGAACTGGATGGCAAACAATATCTGGTAAGAAATATTACTTCAAGAAATCAGGAGATAGTAATGGCCAAGCGCTAAAAGGTAAGGTATATATAAGTGGTTCATACTACTACTTTGATAAAAATTATGTGATGGTTACTAATAAAAAGGTTAAAATAGGAGATAACTATTACTACTTTGGTAAAGATGGAAAAATGAAAACTGGATGGCAAACAATATCTGGTAAAAAATATTACTTTAAAAAGTCTGGAGATAACAAGGGGCAAGCATTAAAAGATAAGAGATATATAGGTGATTCATATTATTACTTTGATAAGAATTATGTAATGGTTGCTAATAAAAAAGTTCAAATAGGAGCTGACTATTATTACTTTGGCAGTAACGGAAAAATGATTACAGATAAAGAGATTAAGATAAATAATGATTCTTACTATTTTGGTAGTAAAGGCAAAGCTTATAAATCTTGTAAAGTAGAGATAAAGGGCTATACTTATACCTTTAATGAAACAGGAAAGATAATAAACAAAGTGAAATTAGAAGAGAATACAGATGAAACAAACCCAATAGATGAATCTAAAAAAACAGATGATTCTAAACAAATACACGATTTACAACTAGATGAAATGCAAGAAGATAGTGAAGGTACCTCTTTAGAAGAAGCAATATAAATATATAAAAGCCTCCTCATTAATTAAATAATGAGGAGGCTTTTTTCTTACAAATTTATGACAAAAATGTAAGAAAAACTTAAGGTTATATCTTTTGTATTTTGCTCTTAAATAGTATATAATTTTCAAATAGAGAAAAAGAATGTAATGGGGGAACCATAAATGAAGAATGATTTGAAAGCACTCTTTAAGATTAATAAGGAGTCAATTAAAGAAGTTATGCTTTGGTTAATAGGAGGACTTTTTCTATTAATCATAACTGAATATTTATTAAGAGGAAAATTAAGGTATGTTAAATTATTGTTATTAAATAAACCTGGTGTGTTTTTTGTTAACTATATGTTAATATTATTGATCACATCTTTAATATTTGTATTAAAAAGAAAGAAAACTTTTTATTTTTTAATTTCTTTTATAATCCTAACTATTTCAGGAATTAGTAAATATTTATTTAGTGTAAGAGGAGTGCCTCTTACTTTTTCAGATGTTTACTCTATTGGAGAAGGGTTAGAGATAGCTGGAAATTATGTTACCTTACCAATGATTATTGGTGTATTGTTATCTGTAATAGCAGTAATATGTATAACAGTCTATTTGTTTAAAAAAGAAAACAGTAATAAAAGAATAACAAGTGCAACAAATATAATATTAGCATTAATTATATTTATTGCTTTTCCTATAGTAACTAATGCAGAGTATGCTAGTGGAAAGATGGGATATATGAGATGGGACATAACATCATCTTATAAGAAAAATGGATATGTATTTTCTACAATAGAATCAGCAGTAAAGTATGTAAGAGTAAAGCCCGAAGGATATAGTAAATCCGCAATTGAAGAAATTAGAGCAAAGGTAGATAAAAAAGAAAAAGAAGATAATAGAAAATTGAATTCAAATAAGCCTAATATGATTTTTATACAACTAGAGGCCTTTATGGATCCAACAAAGATAAAGGAAGCTAATTTTAGTGAAGATCCTATTCCAAACTACAGAAAAATATGTGATAAAAGTAAAGGTTATATGGCAAATGTTCCGACAACAGGTGGAGGAACTGTAAGAACTGAATATGAAGTAATGACAGGAAATAATATAGATTACTTAACTCCAGGAGAAATCCCTTATAATACTATATTAAAAGGAAAGTACTATAATTCTCTTGCGACTACTCTTAAATCTGAAGGATACAGTGCGCATGCTATTCATAATTTCCAAGGAAATTTCTATACAAGAAACAATGCTTATGAGAAACTTGGGTTTGATACATTTACTTCATTAGAATATATGAATGGTTACGAGAAGAATGAAAAAGGTTGGGTTAAAGATACCATATTAACTAAATATATAAAAAAAGCACTTGATAGTACACCAGAAAGTGACTTAGTTTATACTATATCAGTACAAGGTCATAGCTCATATCCAAGAGATGCTTTAAAAACATATGATTTTCCTATAAAAATAAGTGGAAATTTATCAGATGTAGATAAAAATCAATTATATTATTATGCCAATCAAATAAAAGAGACAGATGATTTTATAGGCGATGTTATGGAAATGGTAGATAATAGTGATGAAGATACTATGGTTGTATTTTATTCAGATCATATGCCTGCATTAAATTTATTTCAAAATGAAAAAATTTATTTAGATGCATATAAAGCTCCTTTTGCTTTTTATAGTAATTTTAAAGTGAATAATTCTGATTTTAATAATACAGAAGCCTATAATATTAGCAGTATGGCTATGCAATTAGCAGGGCTTAAATATGGACCGATGGAAAAATTCCGTACTTATTTAAAAGATGATAAAGATTATGTAAAATATGAAGAATTATTAGAGTATGATATATTATTTGGTAAAAATTATTATTTAAAAAATGAAGAAAAACCTAAAAAAAATAATATGAAAATGGGAATAGACGATGTTACTATTTCTTCTTTTGAACAGGAAAAAGAGTCTATTTTAATAAAAGGATTAAATTTTACAAAAAATAGCTCTGCTTATATAAATAATAAGAAAATAGATACTATATTTGTGGATGATAAGACTTTAAAAATAAAATCGGTAGATAATGGTGATACACTGGTTGTAAAACAACTAGGTCGTAATGATGGACTTCTAAGTGAATCAAATAGCATTTCTTTATCACAAGATAAAATTGCAATGAATAAAAAATAAACTAAAACAGATGTTTTTAAGCATCTGTTTTTTGTTAAAGAGAATTAATGTAAATGTAAAACTATTTTAATAGTTGTGTGAATTTAATATGAAAAACTTTGAAAACAAATTAAAAATATTGATATAAAGAAATTTATAAACTATAATGTTAATATAATGTTAAATGGAATAATATGGTAAGTTGTAAGTATATTTGTGCATAGGGAGGTATAGCACAATGATGGGTCAGTATATTGAAAAATTTGAGGGCAATGTTTGTGATTTTAGTGATGAAATAACATCAAGCATAGACTATTCCATAGTAAATGACTCTTTCTTATTTAAAATATATCATAGAATACTAGACATAATAGTTGCGATAATTGGGTTGGTAATTTCTATACCTATAATAATAGTTTTTGGTTTCTTAATAAAAAAAGAAGACGGAGGTCCTGTTTTTTATAAACAAGATAGATTGGGTAAGGATGGTAGGATAATCTTTATATATAAATTAAGATCCATGAGGGTTAATTCAGAAACTAACGGAGCCATATGGGCTGAGAAAAATGATCCAAGAATTACAAAGGTGGGAAAATTCATAAGAAAAACAAGAATAGATGAAATACCACAGTTTTTAAATATTTTAAAAGGTGAAATGAGTATAATTGGTCCTAGGCCAGAAAGACCTACTTTAACTATGGAATTTAATGATCAGATACCAGGTTTTATTAATCGACTGGTGATTAAACCAGGTCTTACAGGATATGCTCAAGTACATGGAGGATATGACATATCTCCAGAAGATAAAATAAAAGAAGATTTATATTATATTAAAAATAGAAGTGTTTTTTTAGATTTTTCCATATTATTTAGAACTGTTAAGGTAATTTTTACTGGAGAAGGTGCTAGATAAAGAAAAAATTTATTATTCATCATAACTTTTCTTGAAATATTTTCGTAAAATATATATAATAGGGTAATAAAAATATAACAAAAGTATAACATAACGAAAAATAGGGAGAGATTAATGACAATCTCTCCCTATTTTAATTGTAAATAAAGAGGGGGAATCTATGTGGAAGATAATTTAGTATCTATAATTACACCTATATATAATGGAGAAACATATATTGAAGAATGTATAAAAAGTGTGTTAAATCAAAGTTATAAAAATATAGAGATGATAATTATTGATGATGGTTCAACGGATAATAGTGAAAATATAATAAAAAAATATACCAATACTTTTCCCTTTGTTAAATATATAAAATGTAATGAAAATAAGGGAGTTTGGGCAGCTCGTAATATAGGAGTTGAAAATGCGAATGGTAGATTTATTTCATTTTTAGACACAGATGATTTGTATAAAAAGAATAAAATTAAAAATCAAATAAATTTTATGTTGAAAAATAACTATGCATTTACATACACTGCTTATGATTTGATAGATGAAAGTAATGAAAGTTTAAATAAAATTATTGAAGCAAAGGAATATGAAGATTATAACAGGTTATTAAAAGGAAATGACATAGGTTGTTTGACTGTAATGATAGATAGACTAAAAATAGATACTCCAATAAAGTTTGAAAACTATCATCATGAAGATTTTATTTTATGGCTTAAAATATTAAAAAATGGTGTAACAGCTTATGGATTAAATGAGGTTTTATCTTCTTATAGAAAATCTAAAACATCTATAAGTCATAATAAAATAAAGGCAGCTATGTGGACTTGGAATATATATATTAAAATTGAAAAATTACCATTAAAAAAAGCTTTATACTGCTTTTATAAATATATGATAAATGGATTTATAAAAAATAGTTATAAGAAGTAAACTAAATAATCCTGTTTTTTAGTAAAAATTTGCTATATAATTTTTATTTTTGTTAAAATATGGAAATTTAAATCTGAACTATGATATAATGGAGAGAAATAAGTTACAAAAGGGGGGATGTGTGGAGTATGATTTTTAATAAAAATAAGAAAGTAATATCGAAGGCTATGGCAGTGGGGATGCTTACTACAAGCATGTTGCCAGTAGTTGCTTTAAATGAAAATGTGGAAGCTAAACAAGTTACATCTAGTACTCAAAGAGAGAAAGCGACTAAAGTTGTAGAAGTAAGATGTTATGCTCTTAATGTTAGAAAAGGTCCAAGTACGGACGATTCTATAGCAGGAACAGTAACAGAAGGAACACAACTTAAATATATTTCTACATGCAGCAATGGTTGGTATAAAGTTGAATATAAAGGTAGTACTAGATATATTAGTAATGATTATTCTAAATTAAAAACTATTTCAGGAACATCGAATGAAAATAATGATACTATAACGAGAGTTGGAAAAGTGACATCTACAAAACTAAATGTTAGAAAAGGACCTGGAACAAATTATAGTGTTAAAAAAACTATTAAAAAAGGTAGTGTTGTAGGGGTAATAAAATCATATAGTAATGGATGGTCTAAGGTTAAATTATCCAATTCCTTAACAGGATATGTATCTTCTGATTATATGAAAATATATTCAGGAGATTCTAGTGATATAAAAGTTTCATATACAAAAAAATCAACATCATCTACAACAAACAAAAAAATTGATACAGTAGTATCTGCTGTTAAAGCTCAAGTAGGTAAGCCTTATGTATATGGTGCAGCAGGACCAAATTCTTTTGATTGTTCAGGACTTACATATTACTGTTATAAAAAAGCAGGGATATACTTAAACAGAAGCTCTAGGGATCAGGCATCAAATGGAAAATATGTTAGCAAGAGCAATTTGAAACCAGGAGATTTAATATTCTTCAATAGTGGTACGAATACTATACGTCACGTAGGAATGTATGTAGGAAACAATAAGTTTGTTCACTCGCCTAGTCCAGGAAAAACAGTGAGATATGAAAGTTTATCAACTTCATACTATGTAAAAGGATATGTAACAGCAAGAAGAATAATTGATTAATTAAAAAAGGGTTATGATGAAAATTTTATTTTCATTATAGCCCTTTTTTAATAGAAAACCCATATATATGAAGCTAATCAAATTTTTTATAAATAATAAAAATAAATTAATGCTCATATTATTAAATATAAAAGTATAAAGATTGTATCTTGTGTATAAAAGAGAGGGGAGCGATTATGATAGTAATTGCAAAAGAACTTTTACAATATGAGAAAGATTATATTAAATACTATATAAACATTCCTAAGATATACTATAAAGAAAAGAATGAGAAAGATTATTTAAAAAATGAAATGATAGAAAGTATTAACCAAGTTATTTTTGAAGATATAATGGCTTTTATGGATGTGGTAGAAGATAGCTATAACGTAAGTAATGAAGAACATATTCATATAAATAGTCTTACTGAATTTCAAGTTGGATATGTATCAAAAGACATAATTAGCTTAGCTATTGAATTTTCACAATTAGCAGGATTCTATGATATAAGTTACTTAAAAGGTTATAATTATGATTTTAAGTTGAAAAAAGAGATTGTTTTAAAAGATTTGTTCAAGGAAAATGTAGACTATATAAAAGTACTTAAAAAATATATAATAATTCAAATTAAAACTTTGTTTATGGAATTTGAAGGATATGTAGAAGATTATTTACATTATATATGTGAAGATAGTATTTGTTTAGATGAAGAAAATATATTTTATTTTACTCATGAATATTTAATATTACCTTTTTCGTCTTGTGAAATAGATGAAAATATCTTAAATCTACTTGAGTTTAAAATACCTTTTAATAAAATTTATCATTACCTTAGTGAATACGCCATAAAAAATATTGTAAAGAAAATAATACTTTAGTATTGGGGTGAATCTATGTTTTATGAATATGATAGAATGGGGGCTGTTCAGTATGCAAGACGGTGGGCACTGGATAGGAATCCTAGATTTCAAGATTATGAAGAGTGGGGAGGAAATTGTACTAACTATATTTCTCAGTGTGTTAATGCTGGTGGAGTACCAATGGATCCTTATGGCGGCAATGTGATGAAAAAATGGTATTGGTATAGCGATAAAAATAGAACACCTAGTTGGACTGGAGCGCAGCCTTTTTTTGAGTATTTTACTGGGAATAATAATGATGATACTGATAATTTTGGTGTATATGCGGCAGAAGCTGATTATGATGAATTGGAGCTTGGTGATGTTGTTCAACTTATTAAAGATGGCAAGGCATATCATACAATGATAATCACTAGGATTTTGTTAGATGGGGATGAAGTGTATGACTATCTAATAAGTCAAAATACTTATGATTTATTAGATTATCCTTTAAGTTTAAAAGTGGGTGAAAGGCGATATTTAAAAATATTTGGATATTATAAGTAAGTTGAAAAGAATCTTTCTTGGTGTTAAAATAAATTTATCAGAATTATTTTCATTATAAGGGATAATATGCTAAGAAGGGTGAAATTATGGCAAGAAAAAGTAAAAAAGGAAAACATAGAAGAAAAAAAACAACTAGAATAGATAAAAGAAAATTGGTTCTTGTAGTTGTATGTTTATTAATATTGACATTTGGTTTATTTAAGGCCTTCCAAGCTGTAGCATCAGGTGTATCTGTGGCAAAAGAGAATGTAGGCTCTCTTATTACAGCGGTATTTGGAGAAGGTGAAGATACAAGTAAAGTAAATAAAGATAAACAATTTGATTTGGAAGAGGAGAATACTACCGAAAAGAAGAAATATGTAGTATATATTGATGTAGGTCGTGGAGGTGCTGATGCAGGATATAAAACTAAAAATGGTATTTTAGAAAAAGATGTGAATTTACAAATAAGTAAATTGGTATCATCAAGATTATCTTCTCAAGGAGACATTAGTGTGGTTGTATCTAGAAATACAGACATAGCATTATCTAATAGTGAAAGAGTAGAAGATGGAAATAAACAAAATGCTGATGTTTTTGTATCTATTCGTATGGCGGGAAATGAGGACCCTACTGCAGAGGGAGTTCAAACATTTTATAGAGTAGGAGCGAATGATGCTTCGGATGAACTTGCTACACTAGTACAAAAGTCTGTGGCAGCCTATGTGGATTTAAAGGATAGAGGAGTTACACCTTTTACATTCGATATATTAAAAAATAATAATATGCCAGCTATATTATTACAATGTGGTTTTTTAAGTAATCCTAAGGAAGAAAAAAAATTAACAAATCCTGAGTTCCAGAAAGATTTGGCAGAAGGAATATCTCAAGGAATTTTATCTTTTTTAGATGCTCAAGGATAAAACAGGAGGAAGAAGAATGGAAAATCTACAAGTAAAAAAAGTTTTATTAGAGGAAGCCCTAAGGAAGAAATCTATGGAAAATATGTTTACTATTGTAGAAAAAGATAACCTAGTTTTATTTAGATCATTTCAAGATATTTATGCTAATAATTGTTTAACAGCTATTATTTTAAGCGAATCTGCTTATACAATGATAAATATTTTCTTTGGAAAACTAACGTTAGAAGATAAACGAGAAGAAGTATTAAAGTTAATCAATGATTTAAATATATCATATACAGCAAATAAATTTGTACTTAGTCAAAGTAATGAACTTATACTTCAAGTTCCTTATATATCATTGGTGGATGATTTCAATGGAGAAATAGTGATTGATTTACTTCGTGAGTTGTTAATAATATTAGTAAAAAAAGAATATATTAAGTTTCAAGACATACTTGGAGATAGTATGATGATGGACTTTAAAAATAATTAATAGAAAATCCTTAAGCATTTGCTTAAGGATTTTCTATGCTTATAATAAATACGTATAAAAAATTACACATAATGGTAATAATTTCAAATAAGAAATTTTAAAAGAAAGGATTAATTATGTGTAAAATAACTGATTTTTATCAATTTAAATACTGTAGAGGGAATTACTTTATAAATGTATTTATTAATAAAGAGTCAGCAGAGGGAATAAAGTCACTATTAATAGAAAAGTTAAAAGAAAAAAAATTAAGTAAAGAATATAGATGTGTTTATACTATATTAAAGGATAAAATAAATGAAAACATGAAAGAAAGTATTTATGTAAAACTTAGAATAAATAAATGCTATTTACAATATTTGAAGGATTTATATTATGATTTTTATGACAGAGAAGAAAGTGTATACATTAAAGAAGTAATATGTCATTTACAATATTTTATTAACGAAGATGGAGATAATATAATTAATTTTTACGATTTGATAGAAAATACAAAAATAAA
>NZ_JANKBY010000061.1:0-14863 GCF_024621905.1 Terrisporobacter muris | reverse complement strand
ATACATATAGGAGAGTGGTAAGGGTTGGATAGTTCGACCAGTAGTTTGATTCAGATAATTTTATTAGTAATTTTATTAATAGGGTCAGGATTTTTCTCTGCATCTGAGACAGCATTAATGTCACTTAGCAGAATAAAAATAAGACATATGGAGGAAGATGGAGTTAGAGGAGCAAAGTTTGTGGGTTCTTTATTAGAAGATTCAAATAGATTGTTAACATCAATATTAATAGGTAATAATATTGTGAATATAGCAGCAACTTCTATAACAACTTCATTATTTACTACCACATTAGGATTAGGAGCTCAAGGTGTGGCGATGGCTACAGCTTTAATGACTGTATTGGTTTTAATCTTTGGTGAAATAACACCAAAAACAATATCAGCAAATACTCCAGAAAAAGTATCTTTAATGGTTGCTAAACCAATTAAATTTTTTATGGTAATATTAAAGCCAGTAGTTGGAATATTTAATGTTATTACAAAAATAATATTTAAACTTCTTGGGGTACCTGATAATGGTGTAAGACCATTCATTACAGAAGAAGAATTAAAAACTATGGTAAATGTAAGTCATGAAGAAGGCTTATTGGAAATAGAAGAAAGAGAAATAATTAACAATGTCTTCGAATTTGGAGATATGCAAGCAAAAGAGGCTATGGTTCAAAGATTAGATATTGTAGCAATTGATTTAGAAGATAGTTATGACGAAATAATAGAATTATTTAAAACAGAAAAATTAAGTAGAATGCCTGTATATGAAGAAACAATAGATGATATTATAGGTATATTAAATATAAAAGATGTAATATTCTTGAATGATGAAGAAATAGCTAACTTTGATGTAAAAGAATATATGAGAGCTCCTTTCTTCACTTATGAATTTAAGAAAATTACTCAACTTCTAGAGGAAATGAAAAAAGACAAAAGCCAAATGGCCATTGTAGTAGATGAATATGGTGGTACAGCAGGTTTAATTACCATAGAAGATTTAGTAGAAGTTATAGTTGGAGATATAGAAGATGAATATGACGAAGAGGAAGATGAAATCGAAGTAATAAGCTCTAATGAATTCCTTGTTGAAGGAAGTACTAAAATCAGCGATGTAAATGAAGTCTTAAATATTAACTTAGAATCAGAAGAATTTGACTCCATAGGTGGATATATCATAGGATATATCAAACACATACCAGAAGAGAATGAACTTATAGAAGTAGATGGAGTTAAATTTAATATAGAATCAGTAGATAAAAACAGAATAAAGAAAATCAGAATAATGTTATAACAAATAAAGCACTGTTTTTAAACAGTGTTTTTATTTACACTTTTAGCAATAGATAAATAAAGATATATTATTGGTTATATAAATAAAGTTAGTTTTGTATATTAAAATCGTATTAAGCATATAATCAAAAATAGAGAGAGGAATGATGTGTATGTCTGTATTGAACAGCTCTTTTTTACATAGGTTAAAAAACAATGTAATATTTTTCGTTATATATTCAGTATTATTTTTATTAATAGTAAAGACCTTTGGATATATAGCTCCATTTTTTATAGCAGGTTTATTGGCAATTATCATAAATCCCATATCAGAGAAGCTAAAAAGAAGATTTAAAATAAATAAAGGTATATCAACTTTATTTCTAAGTTTATTAGGTGTTGGATTAGTTATATTTTTAGCATCATTCTTATTAGTAAAAGGAAGCCAGCAGCTAGTTTCATTTTTAAATAACATAGATAGCAATAGTTATTCATACATTGGAACTATGGTAAATGACTGGGTCAATAATTTGGATAAATATGTTAATTATTTTCAAGGTATAGCTAATAATAGTATAGATATTGAAGGATTAGTAGCTAATTATGGTAAGAGTCTTGCAGATATAGCTAAGACAATGTTATCTAAAATAATAAATTTAGCAACATCATTACCAACGGTAGTACTTATCATAATAACATTATTTATGTCTACATATTTTATAGCTAAGGATTTTGATAAAATAGAAAATGGATTTCTAAGTATTTTTACAGATGATACAAAAATAAAAGTACGTAGAGTTAAGAGTGAAATAATGTACTCCATAAAAGGGTACATAAAGGCATATACAATTTTAATGAGTATTACATTTTTAGTTATATGGATAAGTTTTTCTGTGTTTAAGGTTCCTTATGGATTACCTTTAGGTATAATTGGAGCATTACTCGATCTAATACCTTTCTTAGGTATAATTGTAATATTTGTTCCAGTTATAATTTATTACTTTGTTATAGAAAACTATTTTGTTGCCATAGGAATAGCAGTAGTATTTATAGGATTGTCAATACTTAGACAAATCTTAGAACCGAAGTTAGTATCAGCTAATGTTGGTATAAGCCCATTGCTTACAATAGCAGCAATATTTATAGGCATACAAGTTGGTGGAATATTAGGAATAATATTCTGTTTAGGATTATTAGTTATGCATGACATATTAAAAAGAGTAGATATATTATAATAAAAATGGCTAACTGTAAAGTTAGCCGTTTTTTTGATTAATATACTTGTCTGAATCGATAACAAAATGATTTACCAAAACATACTTCAGGAGAAGTATGTTTTTAATTGTAAGGAAATTATATGTTATCTGTCCTGTGGATAACGTATAATTTCCAACTTTGCTATTTGAGCAACGGGCGAAGCCGTTGGCTATATGAAGTAGAGCGCCCACGCAGTGGCTTAAAGTGTTTCGCCGACACGTCGCTCAAGCGAAGCGAATTTTTTATTTGCAATCGCATCCGTCTTCGCAATCACAATTATCAACTTCAATTATTTCTTTTGTATTTATATCTATTAGGTTGATTTCTAATTCAAATTCATCTTCCATATTATCATCATTTAATATTTCTATTGTTGCTACAGAATGAGTACCATCTTTTGGGATAGCAGTGCTTCCTGGGTTTAATATTATAATATCTCTATCTACAGATAACTCTTTTACATGAGTATGACCTTGTATAAGTATATCTACTCCCAGTTCTCTAGCTTTTTTAATTATGTCTTCTCTTGATTCCCTATATCCATGGTCCATAAGTACACTAATGTTATCTATTTTTTTGTGTACAAAAGGAGATTCAATTGGATGCTTTATAACCATTTGATCTACATCAGCATCACAGTTACCTCTAGCTATTGTAATATTATCTAAATTATTTATGATTTCTATTACAGCTTTTGGATTGTATCCTTCTGGAAGATCATTTCTAGGTCCATGGTATAATACATCACCAAGGTGAAGCAATACATCGCAGTCTGATAATGTGTCCAGTGCCTTTTCTAAGTAAGGTAAACTTCCATGAGTGTCACTAAGTACTCCAATTTTCATATTCTTTCCTCCTATAATTTATAAGAATTTCTCACACACCCTACTCCAAAACTCATAATTTGATGTCCTAAGGAGTTTGATTTTTCTATCTGATATGGAAAGACTTATATTATCTATTTCTTTAAAATTATACTCCAAACCATCTACCACTACTAGGGTGGAATTTTCAAATTCACATTCCGGAGATACATTAACTATGGAATCATGTGAACATATAATGCTAGACGTGAAACATCTATAAGCATTTGTGTTTATTGGTGATATGGGTGCAACTTGTATAACATTTAAGCTTGTGTCAACTATACTACCACCTACAGCGTAATTATAAGCAGTAGAACCAGCAGAGGTTGATATTATTAAGCCATCTCCACTAAAGTTTTGCACACGTTTATTATTTATATCCAATTTTAGATGGATAGTTCTAGATTTATCTCCTTTAACCACAGCCTCGTTTATTCCAAAAATATTGCAACATCCATCGCTAGTTGTAACTTTAGCTTGAAGGAGAGGTAGTTCTTGAGTTATATAATCTCCTTCCAGATAAGATTGAATGAATATATCTATATCTTTTGGAGATATATCTGGAAAAAAACCTAAATGACCAGTATTAATTCCTACTAAGGGTACATTTGGGAGATTATAATCTCGAATAGTTTGTAAAAAACAACCATCTCCACCTATAGATATTATTAATTCTGCTTCAGGATTATATTCATAGTCAACATCAAATCCAACTTCAATTAATTTTTTATGCAAAAGTTTTCTAGTATCAAGAGACCTTTGCACTTTATTAGAGTTTATTGTTACAATTCTCCCCATTTTTCCACCTCGTTTATAAGTTGTATTATATCAAATATATGTAAATTTAGGAAATATCCTTTGTCAAAAAAACATATTATTATGTTAATATTTATACAAAAATGTATGAAAACCTCTATTTAATTGTAAGGATTTTATATTTTATCTTTCGTGTAGATAAAATATAAAATACAACTAATTGGTGAATATGTTTTTAACGTATATTACTCAAGTAATGGAAAGTCATTGTCCATATGAAGAATAATGTCCACATGGTGGTTTGAGAAAAGTAAATTTTACTTTGATAATTTAAAAAATGTTAATTTTATTCTCTAAGGAATTTTATATGATATACTTATTTTGGGAATAATTATAGGGAAATGTTGTAAATGGAGGTGTATAATTATGTCAATAGAAAAGGTAAGAGAATTTTTCAAACAGTATAACAAGGAAGATAATGTTATGGAGCATGAGGTATCTTCGGCAACAGTTGAATTGGCAGCAGAAGCAGTGGGTGTTATTCCTGCTAGAATAGCTAAGACTCTTTCTTTTAAAAATAAAGAAGGAGATAACGCCATATTAATAGTTACAGCTGGTGATGCTAAAATTGACAATAAGAAATTTAAATCAGAGTTTGGACATAAGGCTAAGATGTTAACACCAGAAGAAGTATTAGAATACATAGGTCATGGCATAGGCGGTGTATGCCCTTTTGCTATTAAAAATGATCAGGTAAAGGTATATCTAGATGTATCTATGAAGAGATTTGACACAATTTTCCCAGCAGCAGGAAGCAGTAACTCATCTATAGAGTTAACTTGCGATGAGTTAGAAAAATTTTCTAATGCAGACAAATGGGTAGATGTTTGTAAAGGATATGAAGAAACAGAAGAAGTAAAATAAATTTTATTAGATATTATAAAAATCACACAACTCACAGTGTGATTTTATTTTTTGAGCAAAGGGAATTTTTTGTTTTTACTTATATAAAACTATGAATTTATGGTAATATAAATAATATTAAGTAAAAGTAGGTGAGCATATGTTTAAGAAAGAAGATCAGAAATATAATATTATTTCATATATAAATGAAGAAGAAAATTTAACTTTGAAAGAAGTTTTATTAGATAAACTAAACTTTTCAGTAAGATCTTTATCAAAAATGAAAAGATATAAAACTGTAAAAGTAAATAATACATATATTAGACCAGCTGACAAAATAAATAAAGGTGACTTAATTGAGGTAAGAATTGAAGAAGATATGGCTGATTTTAAGCCACAAGACTTAAAACTATCTATTTTATACGATGACTTTGATATAATTATGGTGAATAAGCCAGCGTTTATGGTAGTTCATCCAACAAAGAGTCATTATGAGAATACTATTGCCAATGGTGTTACTCACTATATTATGGAGAAGGATGAAAAGGTAAAAGTAAGGTTTGTAAATAGACTTGATATGAATACATCAGGTTTAGTTATTGTGGCTAAAAATCCTTATGCTCAATTTGTTTTATCATCAGATATGAAAGATGATAAAGTGGAAAAAATGTATATAGCTGTAGTAAAAGGTATTGTTGAATCAGATTTTGGGACTATAAATGAGCCAATTTATAGACCTACTGATGATAGTATAAAAAGGATAGTTCATGAAGATGGACAACCTTCAGTGACACACTTTGAAGTAGTAGAAAGATTAAAAGATGCCACAGTTTTAAAATTAAAACTGGAAACAGGAAGAACTCATCAAATAAGAGTTCATTTAAATCATATAGGTCATGGAATTATAGGAGATGAGTTATATGGATATGTGGATGAAAATTTAATTAAAAGACAAGCTCTACATGCTTATAGTTTAAAGTTTAAACAACCAAGAACTAGGGAAGATTTAGAGTTTAATGCCCCTCTTCCAAAAGATATGGAAGAATTAATAGAAAAGTTAAAATAAATTACGGAGGTAGTTAGATATGGTTATACATAAGTATATTATTCACGTTCTTGATAGAAATAGTGAAGGCCCAATATTAAATGATTTTGAAGGAAAAAATAATGCAGAGGTAGACAAGTTTTTCCAAAAGATTATTAACAGAGCAGCAAAGGATGATGATTTAAGAAAAGCTGTATTTAAAGACTATAATGAAAATATAATAAGAAATTGCTGTGAACAAATAATATACGATGCTGATACTTTTGTTCAAAACTCAAAAGAAATAGCTTCATTCTTATTTGATATAATGAAAAAATATGAAGACATAGATTCATGTGATTTAGCTATGTGTTTATATAGTGTAAAAGATGAAAAATATGTAGGAATAGTAAAACTAGACTACAAGAAATTATACACTCATTCTATAGAATTATTAGATGAAAAATTCAACATACAAATAATAAGCAACGAAATAGGAATACCAGACACAGGAAGACAAAAACAATGTGCATTAGTTGGACTTAGTGGAATAAATGATGACTTCCATTTAAGATTATTAGACAAAGATTCAGAGAAAGAAGAAGATCCAGAGAAAAAATCAAGATTTATAAATGAATTCTTACATGCTGAAAAAGTTACTGATGATAAGTTTAATACAAAAACTTTCAAAACTACTGCAGATAATTGGATAACAAATGCTATGGGTAATAATATAAAAAAAGCAGAAGATGTTAGAAGTTTATTAAATTACACATTAAAAGAAAAAGAAGAAGTTGATATAGAAGAATTTGTGGAAAAATCAATAGATGATGACCATTTAAAAGAAAGTTTCAAAGAATTAATGACTGATAGAGGAATTGAAACTAGCTTCAATATAGACAAAAAATGGGTTGAGAAGAAGCTTAAAAGAAGAAGTATAAAAACAGACAATGGATTTGATATAAAAGGAAATCTTGTTGATTTTGAAGATCCTATGAAATATAGTGTCAGACAAAATGAAGATGGTACTGTTGATATAATAATAAAGAATGTAAGCTTTTATGAAGAAAAATAATTGAAATATTAAGATTTATTTTTAAAATCATAAAAAACAAGTTTAAATATGCTACAATATATTAAGAAACAATTTAATATAAATTTAGGTTCTTAAAGATTAATAGGGAAAGAGGTGTAATTCCTCTACAGCCCCCGTTACTGTAATGTGGACGAAACTCAGTATACCACTGTATTATAAGCAGAGTAAATTCTTAACAATATAGTTGTCTAAAGCTATAGCGAAGACAATTTGTTAACGCATGAACAAAGCGAATTTTATGGGAAGGTGAGGAGTAGGTTGATACTAAGTCAGGAAACCTGCCTGAATTATGAAGCAAATTTCTTCGGGGTGAAGGAAATATATTAAAAGACATATTATGTCAAAACATAGATATATGAGCCTAGCCTTGTGCTAGGCTTTTTTTATTACAATTTTAACAAGGGGGAAGACTTATGAAGAAAAAATTATTATCATTATTATTATGTGTAGTTATGCTTTTTACAGTAGCATGTAGTAGTAATAAAGAACAAACTGTAACAGATAGAGAAGGTAACAAAGTTGAGATACCATCTAATATTGAAAAAATAGTATCTACAGCACCTTCTAATACAGAAATATTAGCTGGTTTAGGTGTGGGAGATAAAATCGTATGCATGGATACATACTCAGAGGGGATTGAAGGTGTAAATAAAGATGTAAAGAAAATGGATTTTACTTCACCAGATGCAGAGGCAATAATTGAGCTGGAGCCAGATATTGTTATAGCTTCAGGTTATAATAAATCAGGTTCATCTGATGATCCATTTAAATCTATTAGCGATGCAGGGATACCTGTAGTTTACATACCAAGCAGTGAAAGTATAGATGGAATATACAAAGATATAGAATTTATAGCATCTATAGTTAAGGAAGATTCAAAAGGCGAAGAAATAGTTTCTAATATGAAAAGTGAAATAGAAAAAATATCTAAAGTTGGAGAAACAATAAAAGATAAAAAGAAAGTATATATAGAAATAGGGCCAGCACCTAATTTATATAGTATTGGTAATTCTACATTCTTAAATGAAATGGTTGAAATCATAGGAGCAGAAAATATATTTAAGAATCAAAAATCATGGATATCACCAACTGAAGAATCTGTAATAGATGCAAATCCAGATGTAATATTAACTACAGTTAACTATGTAGAAAATCCAGTAAAAGAAATAAAATCTCGTGAAGGTTGGGAAAACATTAAAGCAGTGAAAAATAATGAAGTTTATTATATAGATGCAGATTCATCATCTAGACCAACTCAAAATATAATAAAAGCTTTAAAGGAGATGGCTAAAGCTACATATCCAGATGAGTATGAGAAATAGGGAAAAAATAATTTTAAGCATAATTGTATTACTTACAATTATTTTGTTAGGAACATCCATAGGAAGTTCAGATATAGGTTTATTTGATACATTATCTATAATAGGTAATAAAACCTTAAATTTACCTTTATCAGAAAATGTTACATCAAAACATATTGCAATAATATGGAAGCTTAGGTTGCCAAGGGTATTATTAGCATTTTTAGTTGGAGGTTGTTTAGCAACTAGTGGATCTGTAGTTCAATCTATACTTAAAAATGAATTGGCATCACCCTATACCTTAGGAGTATCTTCAGGTGCTTCTTTGGGAGCTGGGTTTATAATAGTAACAGGAATATCACTACCATTAATAGGTGGATTTACTTTGCCTTTAATAGGATTTATTTTTGGCTTAGTTACTGTTTTTTCTGTAATTGCATTTTCAACAAAAATTGATAAGACCATGTCAAATAATACTGTAGTTCTTGTAGGTATGGTTTTATCACTATTTGTAAATGCACTACTAACTACTTTAACAGCCTTTTTTAGTAATGATTTAAAGAGTATAACTCTTTGGCAAATGGGAAGCTTTGCCATGAGAGGATGGACTTATGTAGGATTGATATTGCCATTTTTTGTAGTTGGAATGTTAGGAGTAGTTAAATATACTAAAGAAATGGATATTCTTACATTTGGAGAAGAACAGGCTAAGGCTGTAGGTGTAGATACCTATAATGTAAAAAGAAAATTATTTGTTTACTGTGCTATTTTAACAGGTGGATCAGTGGCACTTAGTGGAACTATTGGGTTTGTGGACTTAATAGCCCCTCATATAGTAAGAAAGGCTTTTGGTTCAAATCATAAATATGTTGTACCCATGTCTTTTTTATTTGGAGGAGGGCTAATGGTAATAACAGATTTGATTTCTAGAACCATATTTGCACCAATGGAATTACCGGTAGGAGCTGTAACAGCTTTAATAGGTGCACCGTTTTTTGCCTATGTATATTTTAAAAAAGGAAGTTGATGTTAAATGTTAGATGTTAAAAATCTTTATTGTGGTTATGATGATAAAGATATAATTAAGAATATCAGTTTTAATGTAAAAAATGGAGAAAACCTATGTATAGTTGGACCTAATGGATGTGGTAAGAGTACATTATTAAAATCTATAGCCAATATTATTGATTATAAGGGAAATATAAAAATAGATAATAAAGAAGTAACTATGCTTAGTAGAGTAGAATTGGCAAGAAAAGTAGGACTTATGAGTCAAATATCTCAATTATATTTTCCTTATACTGTTTATGATACTGTATCCTTAGGAAGATATGCATATTCAAAGGGTGCTTTCTCAAAACTTTCTTTTGAAGATAGGAAAATAATAGTAGATAGCATGAATAAAGTAGGTGTGTATGATCTTAAAGATAAGTTAATTACAGAATTATCAGGAGGTCAATTACAAAGAGTATTTTTGGCTAGGGTATTTGCTCAAGATCCAGATATAATTCTGTTAGATGAACCAACAAATCATCTTGATTTTAAAAATCAAATAGATCTTTTGGATAATCTTAATGAATGGGTAAAAGATAATAATAAGATTGTAATAGGAGTATTGCATGATTTAAATTTAGTTCAGTATTTTGCAGATAAAGTACTTATGATCAAAAAAGGAGAAGAAGTTTCTTATGGAACACCGGAAAGTGTTTTAAAAGATAAACTACTAAATGATATCTATGGAATTGATATAAAGGACTTCATGGTAAATATTTTGCAAAAATGGGCTTGATAAACGACAAAATAAAATTATATAAAATAAAAAAATTGAATAAATTACAAAATATGTTATAATGAATTGAGTAAAAATTGAATACATTAGATTTTAAGGTTCTATTTACAATAGATTAAAAGGGAAAGAGGTGTGATTCCTCTACAGCCCCCGTTACTGTAATGTGGACGAAACTCAACAATACCACTGTGAAAATTTATAAAAGAAAAGCGAATTTTGAGCAACGGAGTTGTCTGAAATTGCATGGTGCCGACGTAGTCGCTTAAAGCGGTAGCAAAGACATCTCGTTGGCGACATGAAGTATTTCGCCGACACGTCGCTCAAGCGAAGCAAATTTTTATGGGAAGGTGAGGAGTAGGATGAAGCTAAGTCAGGAGACCTGCCTAAAATCATAAAGTAGTTTCTTCGGGGTGAAGAAAATATTACATTATGGAACATTGTGTTTTAAATTTTAATATATTAAGAGAATAGATATGTATTTTTTTGATTTAATATGACAAAGCATTTATGTTTAAAATCTATGTATATATTTGCCTAACCTTTCGGTTAGGCTTTTTTTACATACAAGGATATTATATTGCTATCAAATCTGTGGAAAACTCGTGGAATTAAGCAATATCAACAAATATTGAAATGTAAAAAAAGTTACTTTTGAGCAACGGAGTTGCCTGAAGCGAAGCGAATTTTTATGACAATTTATAGGAGGAAAAGACATGAAGAAAAGAATATTAGCAATTATAACAAGTTTTATACTACTGTTTACAGTTGGATGCAGTAATAGCAAAGAGACAACTGTAACTGACAGGGAAGGAAATGAGGTTACAATACCAACAAAATTAGAAAGAATAATATCTGCAGTGCCATCAAATACTGAAGTTTTAGTAGAACTTGGTGTAGGAGATAAACTAGTTGGTGTAGATAAATATTCTGAAGGAATAGAAGGATTGAATGAAGAACTTCCCAAAATGGATATGAATAATCCAGATGCAGAAGCAATAATAGCTTTAGAGCCAGATATAATAATAGCATCAGGACACAATAAAATAGGTTCTGCAGAAGATCCATACAAAGCAATAGTTGAAGCAGGTATACCAGTAGTTTACATACCAAGTAGTGATAGTATAGAAGGTATATACAAGGATATAGAGTTTATAGCTTCTTTAGTAAATGAAGAGAAAAAAGGTGCAGAAATAATCACTGATATGAAAGAAAAAATATCTAAATACGAAGAGTTAGCTAAAACTATAAAAGATAAAAAGAAAGTATACTTTGAAATAGGTCCAGCTCCAAACTTATTTAGTTTTGGTCACAGCACATTCTTAAATGAAATGGTTGAAGTAGTAGGAGCAGAAAATGTGTTTAAAGATGAAGAAAGCTGGTTTGCCCCAACAGAAGAGGCAATATTAGATGCTAATCCAGATGTAATATTAACAAAAGTTGATTATGTTGAAGATCCAGCAGCAGAAATATTAGCACGTGATGGATGGGATAACATAACAGCTGTTAAAAATGGAGATGTTTATTATATAGATGCAAATTCAGCTGCTCGTGGAAATCAAAATATACTGAAAGCTTTAGATCAAATGGCTAAAGCTATATATCCAGATGTTTATGGAAAATAGAAATAAAAAGAAAATATTATTAAGTGTATTGATTACATTTTTTATTATAAGTATGGGAGCTTCCAATGGAAGTTCCCATATTAGCATTTTAGATACCATATCTGTTATGCTAAATAAAATTTTAAATTTACCACTTAATGAAAACATAGCATCTCCGCAAGTAGCTATAATTTGGAAAATAAGATTACCAAGAGTGTTATTAGCATTTATAGTTGGTGGATGTCTTGCTGTAAGTGGCGCTGTCATTCAATCTGTATTAAAAAATGAATTGGCATCACCATATACACTAGGTGTATCCTCAGGGGCATCTCTTGGCGCAGGGTTGGTAATTGTTTCAGGTATATCAATACCTTTACTACAAGGCTTTACCTTGCCATTAATAGGATTTATTTCTGGTTTAGCTACTGTATTTCTGGTTATAACTTTTGCATCTAAAATAGATAAAACTATGTCAAATAATACAATAATTTTAGCAGGAATGGTATTTTCTTTGTTTGTAAATGCTTTATTAACAACATTAACAGCATTTTTCACTGAGGATCTAGAAAGTATTACACTGTGGAAGATGGGAAGCTTTGCAATGAAGGGTTGGTCATATGTTGGACTTATTATACCTTTCTTTATTATAGGAATGTTAGGGGTCCTTAGATTTACAAAAGAAATGGATATACTTACATTTGGTGAAGAACAAGCAAATTTAGTAGGGGTAGATACAAAAAAGGTGAAAAGCAAATTATTTATATATTGTTCTATTTTGACGGGAGGTTCAGTAGCATTAAGTGGAACCATAGGATTTGTAGACTTAATTGCTCCTCATATTGTAAGGAAAATATTTGGTTCTAATCATAAATATGTGGTACCTATGTCATTTTTATTTGGAGGATGTCTAATGGTTGTTACAGACTTAATAGCAAGAACTGTATTCTCACCCATGGAACTACCTGTGGGGGCTGTAACAGCGTTAATAGGAGCTCCATTCTTTGCCTATATATATTTCAAAAAAGCTAGGTGATATTAAATGTTAGAAATAAAAAATTTATATACAGGATATGATAAAAAAGAAATAATTAAAAATATTAATCTTAATGTAAAAAGAGGAGAAAATCTTTGTATTGTAGGACCTAATGGATGTGGTAAGAGTACGCTTTTAAAATCTATTGCGAATATTATTGAATATAAAGGTAATATAAAAGTAGATGGAAAAGAAGTAAGAGAACTTAGCAGACTGGAGTTGGCAAAAAAAATAGGATTAATGAGCCAAATAACTCAGTTATATTTCCCTTATACTGTTTATGATACCGTATCTCTAGGAAGGTATGCTTATTCAAAGGGGGCTTTTGCAAGGCTATCTCCTAAAGATGTTGAAATAATAGTTGAGAGTATGAAAAAAGTTGGCATATATGAATTAAAAGATAAGATGATTACTGAATTATCAGGTGGTCAACTTCAAAGAGTATTTTTAGCAAGAGTCTTTGCACAAAATCCAGATGTGATTTTATTAGACGAACCTACCAATCATCTAGATTTTAAACATCAGATAGAATTATTAGAAAACCTAAAGGATTGGGTTAAAAATAATAATAAAATAGTGGTTGGTGTATTACACGACTTAAATTTAGTTCAATATTTTGCAGATAGAGTACTTATACTTAAAGATGGAAAAGAAGTTGATTATGGATTACCTGAGGATGTATTTAATGGTTATACATTAAATGAAGTTTATGGGATAGATATAAAAGACTTTATGAAAAATATTTTACAAAAATGGGCTTAAATATATGAAAAAGGGATGTTCCTAATGGAAACATCCCTTTTTATATATTAGTGACCTTCAATATATTCTACTATATCACCAATAGTTTTGAAGTTTTCAGCATCTTCGTCTGGTATTTCTATATCAAACGCTTCCTCTAAAGCCATTATAACTTCAACAGCATCTAGAGAATCAGCATCTAGATCTTCTTTAAGTGATGTTTCCATAGCTAAAGAATCAGAATCATCTAAACCTAATTGTTCAACTATAATATCTCTAATTTTTTCAAACATTAGTTACCTCCATGTTAATTTAAAATTTAATTGTAGTTTAATATAATATTGGCAATTTTTCAATATATAATCAAAAAAAGTCCTAAAGTTTTAAAAAATGAATATAAATTTAATATAGATAATAACTTTAGGAGGAAGGATAATGAAAAACATAGGATTATTATTATCGTCAATTGCAGGTTTTTTTATAATTCTTGGGTGTCTTTTTTACAACTCATTGCTTATAGATATGGATAGAATAAAAGACTATGTTGCTGAGAGTAATGTAATCTTGCAAGATGTAATGGAAAATGAGGATAAGGTTAACGAAAAAAAAGGGGAGTATATATCTAGATTAATGAAGATAAAAAAAGGTATGGAAAATTCACATACATCTTTTTTGTTTGACAAATATAAATTAATAAAAACTTCATCTATCGAATTATTAATAGATGTCATAAACGAAGATAATGAGGATGATAAAGATGAATATTTAAAATTAGTATTTGAAGCAAATAATGAAAGCCAAAATGAGCTAGATACACTGATGAATAAAAATTTCATTGAAGTAACTTATTTATGCTTGAAAACATATATTAGTATATAGCAATATAACCGTTTGACTTTAAGGGGGGAGTGACATGGCAAAGTTAGAGGAAACTTTATCAAGATTTTTTGGCGGGGATGACTGTGGATTTAATGGCGGATTATTAATAATAATAGCTATTGTATTTTTACTTTTGGCTA
The DNA here is from genome assembly GCF_024621905.1 of Terrisporobacter muris. NCBI lineage: Bacteria > Bacillati > Bacillota > Clostridia > Peptostreptococcales > Peptostreptococcaceae > Terrisporobacter > Terrisporobacter muris. Next base: position 215 of record NZ_JANKBY010000061.1, on the reverse strand, counting down.
CAAACATATTTGATGATATATTTGATGATGATAGCATATGGATTTGGGTGATTTTGATTATATTACTATTATTTAACTTTGATGATGGCTGCTGTTGCTAATGAAAAGCAAATTAATAACCCATTTTAGGTACAAATTTAGTTTGTATTTAAAATGGGTTATTTTTTTTAAATCTTTAAAAATTAAAAGAGAATATGTTGATAAAATTGCATTTT
>NZ_JANKBY010000060.1:0-14883 GCF_024621905.1 Terrisporobacter muris | reverse complement strand
AACAGATAGTGGTGGGTTCCAAGTATTTTCTCTAGGACCACTTAGAAAAATAACTGAAGAAGGAGTTCACTTCAGATCACATATAGATGGATCTAAACATTTCATATCTCCAGAAAAAGCTATGGAACTATTTAGTATCTATATAGTTTTTTATAAACTATTTTCTTTTTTTGTTTTACTAGCGCAGTAAATTACATATATAACTACTATTGCAAGGTAAGGTAACATTTGAATAAACTCTATTGGAAGTTTTGCCCCTTGTAAATAGTTACTCATACTTTCCGTGAATCCAAATAGACTTGATGTTAAAAGCCCTACAACTGGATTAGATCCTGCCATGGCTTGAGTAGCAAGTGCTATATATCCTCTTCCTGATGTCATACCTGCTGAGAATAGTGTTACATATCCCATAGATAAAAATGCTCCACCAAGGGCTGCTAATGCTCCACTCATTGTTAATGCTATATATTTAACTCTATTAACACTAATTCCTACAGATTCCGCAGCTTCTGGACTTTCTCCAACAGCTTTAATTCTAAGTCCTAATTTTGTATATTTGAACATCACCCAAACAAGTAATACTAGTATTAATGCCACATACGTTAATATATTATGTCCTGATAATATGTTTCCCACTACTGGTATATTTTCTATTATTGGTATATTTATATTAGGTAAAACTAAAGAATTTAAAGAAGTTGACGCTCCCTTATCTCCTGTTAATAAATATAAACCAAATACTGTCATTCCTGATGCCATTAAGTTTAACGATATACCAGATATTATTATATTTGATTTTAATTTAAGAGCAAAATAAGCAATTATATTACTCATTATTATTCCTGAAAGTACTGCAAATGCTAAACCTGCAAAAGCACTTTGTGTAAAATGACTTGCTGCTACCCCAACAAATGCCGCTGTTAACATTGTACCCTCTAGCGCTATATTTCTAGCTCCTGCACGAGCAGCTATCATAGCTCCTAAAGTCGTTAAAAGTATAGGAGTTGTGGATCTTATAACAGCAAACCAAAAACCATCTTTTAATAAGATATCAAATAGAGCTTCCATTACTTATCGCCCCCTTTGTTTTCATTATTTGCTAAAGCTAATTGGCTTTCTTTTCTTTGTTTTATAAAGTATAAGAATCTTTCAGCTGTAACTAAAAGTATTATTACACCTTGTATAAGAGCAACTATTTCATTTTGTACATCTGTTTGTCTTGACATTATATCTGCACCAACACGCACATATGATAGGAAAAATGCTGCTATTGGTATAAATATTGGATTATTAGATGAAAGTATAGATATTATAACTCCATCCCAAGCATATGTCGGAGCTTGAGACCATTGGAAACGTCTATACATCCCTAGCTTTTCTATAGCACCTCCTATAGCTGCCACAAATCCTGATATAAATGAAGTATAAAGTATGCATCTTTTAGTATTTATTCCTGAGTATTTTGCAAACTCTGGATTAGACCCTACTATTCTTATTTCATAACCCCATTTAGTACGAGTTAAGAAAATATACAATAATACACAAACTATAATAGCTATTATAAATCCACTATGAAGTCTTGTCCCACTAACAATAGTAGAAAGTTGAGCAGTATTTAAAAACTTAAGTGAAGCAAAGTTAGAAGCTTGTCTGTCTGCTAAAAACTTATTTATTATATAAAGCCCTGTATAGAAAAATACATAATTAAGCATTAATGAAGTAACAAGTTCATTTGCTTTATATTTAACCTTGCAAAATGCTGGTATACTTCCTATAAGCCCACCTATAAAACCTGCTATAACTATTGCAACCATAGGATGAACTCCTCCTGGTAGTGGTATCATTATAGCTACAAATGATGCTATAACTGCCCCCATATAGAAAGATGCATCTGTTATCATTGAGAAGTTTCCTGATTTAAAAACTAAACTTAATGATAAACCTGTAAACATTAACGGAACCATCATTTCAAGCACATTAAATATATATCTTTTTGAGCTTACTGGTCCTAAAAGTAAAGTAGATAAGGCTTTAGTTGGATTTTCACTAACTAAAAATATTATTCCACTTGTTATAATAAGTGCTATACCTATAGCAACAAATAATCTTAATAAATCAAAATATTTAAGTATATTAAACTTTTTGTCTTTATGCATAATAAGCACCTCCAATTACTTCCTCACTGTCATGCTTAACTCCTAGCATGTAAAGACCTAATTCTTCTTCAGTTACATTCTTAGCATCCTCTATGTAACCTACTATTTTACCTTCGTGCATAACAATTATACTATCACTTAAAGATAAAACTTCTCCTAAATCTGATGATATAAGAAGTATGGCTTTTTTAGCCTCTCTCATATCTAATATCTTATGTCTTATAAATTCTATTGCCCCAACATCAATTCCACGAGTTGGTTGATTAACTATTAAAAGATCTGAGTCATATAAAAATTCACGTCCTACTATAACCTTTTGTATATTTCCTCCAGATAAATCTTTTATAGATTGTTTTGTATTATCATGCTTTACTATAAATTCTTTTACTAAATTAGTTGTAAATTCTTTTACTTTTCTTAAATCTAGTAATCCTTTTTTATTTAATTCTTTTGACGCATATATTTTAGATATAGCATTGTCTTCTATTGAAAGGTTTGGTGCACTACCAAAATGCAATCTATCTTCAGATACATGAGATATTCCCATTTCCTGTCTTTTTAATATAGATTCTTTTGTAATATCTTTATCTTTTAAAGATATTTTTCCACTTACTATATCAGTAGTTCCTATTATGGCATTTACAAGTTCTGATTGTCCGTTTCCTTCTATACCTGCAACACCTAATATTTGTCCTTCTCTTACTGTAAAGCTCATATTATCTACTACTACGTTCTTAAATTGATTTTTAACTGTTAAGTTGTCAATTTTTAAAACTGTCTTTTCAAAGTTTCCTTCTGTTTTTTCAATATTTAAATCAACATCACGTCCAACCATTAATTTAGATATTTCTTGCTCAGAAAGCTCACTTACTGAATAAGTTCCCATAGTTCTACCATCTCTTAGAACAGTCAACCTATCACAAAGTTCTTTTATTTCGTGAAGCTTATGAGATATAAATATTATTGTGTATCCTTGCTCTTTTAGTAATTTTAATTGTTTAAATAACTCTTCTATCTCTTGTGGTGTAAGTACTGCTGTTGGTTCATCTAGAATTAATATCTTTGCACCTCTATATAATGCTTTTAATATTTCTAGTTTTTGTTTCATTGCTATTGAAATGTCTTTTACTTTAGCTCTTGCGTCAACTTTTAAGTTATACTTAGTTGAAATTTCTTCTGTTTGTTTTATGGCTTCTTCTATATTTATAAACCCTGATTTAGAGGTTTCATGACCTAAAATCAAGTTTTCTGCCACACTTAAAGAGGGCACCAACATAAAATGTTGATGCACCATCCCTATACCTTTTTCTAAGGCTTGTTTAGATGAAGAAAAGTTTACCTGTTCTCCATTTACATATATATCACCACTAGTTTGTGGCATCATTCCAAATAGCATTTTCATTAGAGTTGACTTGCCTGCACCATTTTCACCTATAAGTGCATGAATTTCACCTTCGTTTATAGCAATATTTACATTGTAGTTTGCAACTACACCACCAGGATATACTTTTGTTAAATTACTTACTTTTAATATTTCTTTTGTCATTTAACACACTCCCGATTATTATTTTCATTTAAGCAATGGATATATCTGCAGCGATAGCAAAGATATATCGTTGGCGCTATGAGCATAGCGAATTTTAAGCAACGGATATACCTGTAGTGATAACAAAGGTATATCGTTGGCGCCATGAGCATAGCGAATTTTTTATAAGGGTATAACATTTTTGTTATGCCCTTATATTTATTTAATATTTTATATATTTTCTACTTTGCTGAGTTTATTACTTCTTTTAACTGAGCTTCTTTCATACCTAATGCAGACTTAACTTCTACTTTACCATCTTTTAATTCTTTAGATATTTCAGTTACTCTATTTCTTATTTCTTCACTTATAGTTGAAGTATATATATCATTTTCAGCTAATTCAACAACACCTTCTTTTGCTCCTAAAACATTGTGGCTATTGAATTGTAATGAATTATCTAAGAAAGATTCCATAGTTAAAGCTAATGAGTTGTCTACTCTTTTTAACGCTGAAGAAATTATATATTTTTGTTCTTCTTTTCCTTCGTAAGCTAATGCTTGGTCACTATCCACACCTATAACATATTTTTTAGAATCTCTAGCTGCTTCTACTGATCCTGCTGAAGCTGGTCCAGCTGCTGTAAACACTACATCTGCTCCATTTGAATATTGAGCTAATGTTAATTCTTTAGCTTTTGCTGTATCTGTAAATGAACCTACATAAGCTACTTCAACTTTCATATCTTTATCTATAAACTTAGCTCCTTCTATGTATCCTACTAAGAAGTCGTTTATAACTGCTGATGTATCTCTAGCTCCAACAAATCCTACAACTTTATCTTTATTAGCAAGTTCCATGTCACTTGTAGTAACTAAAGCTGCTAAAGTACCAGCTAAGAATCCTGCTTCATTTTGCTTATATGTCATTGAATATACATTTTCTAAATTATATTCATCATAATTTACATCTGTATCATATATTAAGAATTTCTTTTCAGGATAAAGCTCTGCTGTATTTTCAACATGCTCTTTCATATCCCAACCACCAGTTATTATAACATCAGCGTCTGATTCTGATGCATCTATTAAAGCTGGTTCAAACTTAGTTTGATCAAATCCCATCTCTACAACTTCAACATCAACCTTATCACCAAATTGCTCTTCTATTTTTTCTGCTCCAGCATTTGCTGAATCATTTATACCTTTATCTCCTAATGCTCCTGTTACTAATAATTTCACATTTACTTTATCTGAGCTAGAAGCTGTATCTTCTCCTCCTGCTCCACATCCTACCAAGAAAGTAGCACTTAATCCTATTGCTAATAGTGTTGATAATATTTTTTTCTTAAACATTTACTAATCCTCCCAGTTGTAAACTTGTGTATTGTTTGTATCATTTAATAGTTCTATATATTGATCAAAGTTAAGCTTTTGCTCATACTTTGATAATATTTCTTTTGTTTTTTTACCATCATCTTTTAATAAATCTATTACTGATGATGTAATATATTTCATAGGTAATTCATATGCTAAGTATTTATCTTCTGTTCTAAAATCATTACCATGAATTCTTCCTGCAAATCCTGATACTCCTATTTGAACAGTTGGCATTATATAAGATAAATCTCCTATATCTCCACTAGCAAAAGAATGGCAGTCTTTAAGAATTTTATCTTCATCCATAAATTTAAGCATATTTTCTTTTAATACTTCTGTAAGATTCTTATCTTGAGTAAGAGGTAAATATCCTCCTGTATTCGAAATCTTAACTTGAGCTCCAAGTGCTAATGCTCCACCTTTTATCGCTCTATTTACCTTAGTATCTACATCCATTATTGCATCTAATGTCTTTGCTCTTATGTACATATCTAAAACTACTTTTTCAGGAACACTATTAACACTTGCCCCACCTTCACTTATTACGTAGTGAACCCTTACTGTATCTTCTTCTTTAAATGTTTCTCTTAAATAAGCTATTGCATTTAAAGCTACATTTGCTGCATTTAGTGCATTTACTCCATCCCATGGATTAAGTCCTGCATGTGATGAAACTCCTTTAAAAGTAATTTTTTTACCTAAAAATCCATTTAAACTTGAATTTATTTCTGTATAATATTTATCATTAGGTGGCATAGAATGACAAGATATTATTAAGTCAATATCATTAAACGTATTTAATCTTACCATTTCTTGTTTACCCGACATATAAGATATTTTGTTCTCTTCAATTAAATTTTCTCTATAATTAAAGTCACAATATTCTTCTGCAGGTGTTGCTATAAATGAAATCTTTCCACCTAATTCATTTATAACCTTAGATTCTTTTAATGCAATAAATGAACCAAGTATTGTGCCTATTTGAGCATAGTGACCACAAGAATGAGCACATTCATCTTTTTTTCCTAAGTATTTATGGTCTGTACTAGGAACCGAATCTATTTCGCATAAAAGACCTATATGAGGACCTTTTTTTCCAGAATCTAGTGTAGCTTTAATTCCTGTTATAGCTATATCATTTTTATAATCAATATCATACTTATCAAAAATTTTACAAATTAATTTATTAGTTTCAAACTCTTTAAAACCAAGTTCAGGATTTTCAAATATGTTTTCACCTAAATTAATCATTTCATTTTTTATTGAATTTATTTCATTCCAAATTCTATTATCCATAATACACCTCTACACGAACTATTGTTTTTTTCATTTTCATTTAGTTCGTTTTCCGTTTTTATTATATCATGTTTGGATTAAATTTCAACATATTTCGCGTTTTTTCTACTATTTTTTGTTCTATTTTTTATATTTCATTTGTCTCACATCATAAAATAGTATTATTTTTCAACATTTAACAAGTAAAAGTTATAAATCTCAATAAAAAAGAATCCAACATTTAGTCAGATTCCTTATCTTATTACATTATATTCGAATTTTACATTTTACTCTTTATCATTTGTTCGTATTTATTTCATATATGTTTAGTTTGTTTTAGAACTTATATCTATAAATTCAAATTCTTCTACATCAAATAATCCTTTATCTGTAAGTTTTATATTAGGTATCACTGGTAATGCCAAAAATGCTAAGGTTAAGAATGGATCTATATCCTTACTTACTTTTAATGAGTTATAAGCTATATCTACTAGTTTACTAAACTTAGAATTAACATACTCTATATTTTTATCACTCATTAGCCCACCAATATTTAAAGATAAACTTTCTAGAATTTCATTAGAAGATGAGATTGCAATTCCACCCTCCATACTTATAACTTTATTTACAGCATTTACTATATCTTCATCATTATCCCCCACAACTATAATATTATGTGAGTCATGAGATATGGTTGTAGCTATAGCACCATTTTTTAATTTGAAATTTTCTACTAATCCTATACCTATATTGCCTGTATTTTTATGTCTTTCTATTACTGCTAATTTTAATATATCTTTTTCATTATCATATTCAAACTTATTATCAACTATTTTGACCTTAGCTTTTACCTTTTCAGTTATTAAACTATGCGGCTTTAACGAAATAATATTTACATCTTCTTCACCATCTTCTTTTTCAAAGTAAATTTGTATATTATCTGTATTTATTTTAGAAAGATGAACAGTTTTTAAAACTTTAGAAAAATCTTTTTCTTTTGTTGTAAACAAAGGTTTTTTATCTTTCCCTACCAATTCTCCATCTTTATATACTTCTTCTATATTAAAGTTTTCTAAGTTATCAAATACTATTATATCTGCCTTATATCCTGGAGCTATAGCCCCGACATTTTTTAAGTTATAACAATTTGCCGCGTTTATGGTTGCCATTTGTATTGCCGTTATTGGATCTATCCCATTTTTTATAGCTAACCTTACATTATGATCTATATGACCTTCTTTTAATAAATCCTCTGGGTGTTTATCATCCGTGCATAATAAAATTCTTTGATAGTTATATTGATTAACACCATTTATAAGGTTTTTAAGATCTTTGGTTGCCGAACCTTCCCTTATCATAACATACATGCCTAGTCTTAATTTTTCTAACATTTCTTCTTCTGTTGTACATTCATGGTCTGTATTTACTCCACTTAAAACATATGCATTTAAACCTTCTCCATTTATACGAGGCGCATGACCGTCCACACTTTTGTTGTTTTTGTGAGCTAACTTCAGCTTATCCATTACGTCTTTATCTTTATATATGACACCAGGGTAATTCATCATTTCCCCTAATCCTAAAATCCTTGGATGGTTTATATATTTCTCCAAATCGTCAGCCTTAAGTATTGCTCCTGAATTTTCAAAATTAGTTGCCGGAACACATGAAGGTAACATAACGTATGTATTTAAAGGCAATTCTTCCGTTGAATTTAATATATACTCAACTCCATCAAGACCACAAACATTAGCTATTTCATGTGGATCTGTAATTATTGTAGTCGTTCCTCTAGGGACTATAGCTTTTGAAAATTCCCCTGGCGACAACATAGATGATTCAATGTGAATATGGGAATCTATAAGACCCGGTGCTATATATTTTCCTTTTAAGTCTATGTTAATATCTCCTGTATATTCTCCAATACCTATTATTATTCCATCATGTACTGCCAAATCACCTTCTATAACTTCGTGTGTAAATACATTAACTATATTTGCATTTTTTAATACTAAATTTGGATTTTTATTTTTCATTGATCTGTCGATTAATTCACTAATGTACATAATATTCTCCCAACTATCAAATATTTTTTAAATCCTATAATATCATATTTATATTCCTAGTCAAGTTTTTTTATTAAAATATTTTTTTTATTTCATACAAATATTTCTCTTAAACCTTAAATACCCTATAATATATTTATACATATTTGTAACATCATGTAAATTATGTAATAAGGGGATAAATTTATGAGGAATTTAATAAGAAAATTTTTAGCTATTTTTTTAGCTAGTATGATTAGTTTTTGTAGCTTTCAAAATTTAAGCTACTCTTTTGCCACAGAAAATTCTACACTTTCTAAAGGATATGTTGATATACCATCTTGGATATCTACTCGAGAGTTGAATGTAAGGTCTAAACCTTCTACATCCGCTTCAAAGATAGGTTCTATAAAAAACGGTAACTCAGTAAATATTTTAGATAGTATTGCTAAAATTATAAAAGTAGATGGTAAGAATGTAGTAACAGATCCATGGTATAAAATATCTTATTCAAATAGCTTTGGCTATGTTTCTGCAGATTATATTAAGTTATTAGGAGAAGATAAATCTTATATTCCTAGTAATACAACTTCTATAAAAGGAATAGATGTGAGTTATCATCAAGGAGATATCAACTGGGAAAAAGTAAAAAATGATGGTGTGAAATTTGCTATTATTCGTGCTGGTAGTGGCACTAAAGAAGATAGCAAATTTAAAGAAAATATAAAAGGCGCTTTAGCTGCTGGAATCCAAGTTGGTGTTTATTGGTTCTCCAATGCTTATACAGTTAATGGTGCAAAGGATGAATCTCAAAAATGTATGGAAGTAATTTCACCTTACAAAAGTAAATTATCTTTTCCTGTCTTCTTTGACTATGAAGAATATACTCTAAAGCTAGCTCAAGAAAGTAATTTTAACCTTAGTTTAAGTTCAGTGTCTAATATTTGTAAAACATTTTTATCTAATTTAAAATCAAACGGATATAAATGTGGTATATATACAAACAAAACAGTTTCTAAATATTATCTTAGTGATGCTCTAAGAAATTCTTATGATTTTTGGATAGCTCAGTATAATGATAAATGTACTTACTGGGGAAAATACACCATGTGGCAATATAGCCAAACTGGAAAAGTTAATGGCATAAATGGCAATGTAGATCTAAACTATTACTTTAAGAGTAATCCTATAAGTATGTCAAAAACTACTATAAGTTCTATTTCAGATCAAAAATATACAGGTAGCAAAATAACACCCAGTATAAGTGTTAAATATAATAATAAAACTCTAGTAAAAAATAAAGATTATACTGTATCATTTGAAAAAAACACTAACGTAGGAACTGCAACTGCTACTATAAAGGGTAAAGGTAATTATACTGGTGCAAAAAGTATAACTTTTAAAATTGTTCCCAAAACTGTAACAAATACTAAAGTTTCAAGTACTACTTCTTCAAGTATAAAATTAAGTTGGTCAAAAGTTTCAAGCGCTAATGGATATAGAGTGTATAGATCGACTAGTAAAAATGGAACTTATACTAAAGTAAAAGATATTACTAATAATTCCACTTTAAGTTATACTGATTCTAATTTATATAGTAATAAAAAATATTATTATAAAATAAAATCATTTAAAACTATTAATGGACAAAGGTACTATGGATATTATTCAAGCATAATAAACGGAGAAACAAAATTATCTACACCTTCAGTAAAGTTATCAACACCAAAAAGTAAAAGTATAAAAGTTTCATGGAACAAAGTCTCTGGAGCCAAAGGCTATGATGTTTATAGTTCAACTAGTAAAAAAGGTACTTATTCCAAAAGAACAACTACAAGTAATTTGAATTATACTAATACAGGTCTAACTAAAGGTAAGACCTACTACTATAAAGTAAGGGCCTATAAAATAGTAAATAACAAAAAAGTTTATAGTTCTTATAGTCCTATAAAGTCAATTTCTAGTAAATAATCAAAGAATATAATATATGTTAAAAAAATAAAGGTATTGCTTACTAAGCAATACCTTTATTTTCAAGTTCTATTTTTTTCATTTTTCTATAATAAGTTATCATAAGCGGTATACATGCAGATATCCATGCTATAGGATCTGATAAACAAATACCAGTAAATCCTATAAACTTTGGCAATGTGAATGCAATTATAGCTCTTGCCAATAACTCATAAACTCCTGCCATCATTGGTACAAAAGATTCTCCCATACCTTGAAGTACATTTCTATATACAAATATAAATCCTAATGGTATAAAGAATATAGCTGAATAATTAAATACTAGTTGAGCATATTTAAATATTTCAGGAGTTGGATTTTCCATAAATAAAGTGACAAAATATTTCCCAAGAAATACAAGAACAGATCCTGCTATTAAGCTCGTAACTATTGATACTTTATTCATTATTTTCATCCCATTTTTTATTCTATCAAATCTTCCAGCACCTAAATTTTGTCCTGCATAAGTTGCTATTGTTACACCAAATGAAGTTGATGGTTGCATAACAAGTTGAAGAACTTTAGATGATGCTGTGTATGATGCTATCACAGTTGATCCGAATACATTTATAGCACTTTGGACTATTATGATACCAATTGCTGTTACTGAAAATTGTAATCCCATAGGTATACCAATTTTTAAATGTTTTTTATAATAATTTGATTCAACCTTAAAATCTTCTTTTTTTAATCTTAAAACTCGGAATTTCTTATAACTATAAATTAAACATAAAATAGCTGAAAACCCTTGTGCAATATTAGTAGCATAAGCTGCTCCTGATACCCCCATTTTAAAATTAACTATAAATACCAAGTCTAAAATAACATTAAGAATAGATGAGATTATTAAAAAATATAAAGGTGTCTTACTATCACCTAATGCTCTAAGTACTCCCGCTGCCATATTATAAAGCGCTTGAGTTATAAGTCCTGCGAAAATTATTGTTATATAAGTATCTGCATTATTAAAAATATTATTTGGTGTATTCATCATTCTAAGAAGAGGATTTTTAACTAGTAAAGCTATTACTGTCATTAAAAGAGTCGAAATTAATGTTAATGTAATATTACTAGCTACTGCCTTTTTTACACCTACTTCATTTTTTGCTCCAAACTTTTGAGCAACTAGCACTCCAAATCCACTAGTTAACCCTAATATCATACCATTTACCAAAAAGAACATAGATCCAGTAGAACCAACTGCTGCTAGTGCATCTACCCCTACAAATCTTCCAACTATAATCGTATCAACCATGCTATACAATTGTTGAAACACATTTCCAATTAATAAAGGTATAGAAAAGAATATGAAAATTTTCAAAGGATTCCCCTTAGTCATATCGTTAGTCATATACAGCTTCTCCTATCTTTATTTTTTAAGCTATCAAAATTTTATTATGCTGTAAATAATATTTTTCTAGCTCTATATATACATCTATTACTCTGACATAAATTATTTATAAATCAAATAATTTATAATTTCTTTGTATAATAAAAAAAGCAACCATTACTTTAATAATGTCTGCATTAATTTTTCAATCTTATAAATGATATCAGATAAGAAATTATAGGTCAATAAGTATATTTTAACCTCCCTTTATGAAATCATTTTCAACAAAACAATTTTTTATTTAGTTATAAACGTGAAAAAGATGTACTAAAATTAATACACCTTTTTGGTGACCCATCCGAGACTCGAACTCGGGACACCCTGATTAAAAGTCAGGTGCTCTACCGACTGAGCTAATGAGTCATGAATTTTATTTAATATTTATTCTTAATCTTCCCTTATTATTATCTATTATTCACTTAATTCTATATATTAAACTTATAATTATGTATTAAATTTCAGTTTCAATTCATTTTAAACTATTGATTTGTATTTATGATATAATAAATAATTATAATTAAAAACAAAAGGTGGTAAATTATGACTGACAAAAGAAAAAAAGGAATTTTAGCAAGTTTATTAGCTGGAGCAATGGCTCTTGTAGGATGTTCTAAAAGTGAAATGAATGATGAAGTTAGAACACCTCCAGAAGAACTTCCTGTAGCAACTATCATTATTAAAAATTATGGAACTATTGAGGCTGAACTTTATCCTCATATAGCTCCAAACACTGTAAACAACTTTATATCTTTAGCTAACAGCGGTTTTTATGACGGACTTACTTTCCACAGAGTAATAAAAGACTTTATGATACAAGGTGGAGACCCAAATGGCGATGGTACAGGTGGTCCAGGATACAGTATTAAAGGTGAGTTTACTAAAAATAAATTTAAAAATGATTTAAAACATACAGAAGGTATTTTATCTATGGCCAGAAGCCAAAACAAAAATAGTGGTGGTAGTCAATTTTTTATAATGACTAAAGAAGCTTCTCATTTAGATGGTCAGTATGCTTCATTTGGCAAGGTTACAAGTGGTCTAGATATAGTACATGAAATAGAAAATTCAAAAACAGGCTCAAACGATAAACCTGTAAAAACTATAGTTATAGAATCTATAAAAGTAGACACTAAAGGTGTAAAATATGATGAGCCAGAAAAAATCTAAATTTTATTTATGTCAAATTTAAATACAAAAAAGACGGAATTTCAGGGGTGAAATTACCGTCTTTTCTTAATTATGGGGTATGTTACATTTAAATATTTGTATAATGGGGATTATACTATATTTAAATATAGGGTTTGATGTATTTAAACATGGGGTTGTTTAAATACGGGGTTTTACTACCAAGCCTAAAATAAAAAAACTACCATTTGTTGGTAGTTGCCATTCAAGTTTAAAATCATAAACCTTTGTAAAAAATAGCTTAAGTTTATGACAACAAAGAACTTTTTATTCTTCGGCAACTGGCTGGCATAGTGTGATTAACCTTAGCCCCTATAGCTTTGCGTCTCTAGATTTCTCTAGATTTGCCAATATTTAGCTATTACACTATAAATTATATACACTTTGTTTCACATATGCTAGTATTTATTTATATTTTTTTGTATTTTTTTATTTTTATTTAAAATCACCTTTTATTTGCAATTAAGGCATACTTTAGATACTTTTTTACCCTAATACCTTTTCAAAAGCTATCCTCTCAGAATCGTCTTCTAAATAAATTACACCACAGTACTCAAATCCATTCTTGCTCAAGAACCTTTGCATTGATTGATTTTGTCTATGAGTATCAATTTTAATATGTTTTATATTATTTTCTAAGCAAATTTTCTCTATGTATTTGAATAACTCTCCAGCTACTCCGTGACCTTTTATATTACTAGAAACGGCTACTCTATGTACAACAGCATAATCTCCTTGACTAATCCACTTTCCATCATATATAACATCATAATCACTTTCACCAGAAAAAGACAAATACGCTGTAGCAATTACTTTATCATCTTTTAATAAAACATATGACTCATCACTTTCAATATCATTCATTATACTTTCTTCATTTGGATATCCATTTTGCCATTGATCGATACCATTCGCCTTAAAATAACTTTGAGCTTCTTCAATAATATTTATAATTTCTTTTATATCTGACTTTCTCGACTTTCTAAATTCCATACAACACTCTCCTTTTATCTATTTATATTTATTATATTATAAAAGCCCTCCTAATAAAGAGAGCTTTTTCATATCTAATAAATTATTTACTTTTCTTTTTTTCATGTCTTTTATAAATAAAAAATAATATGCCACTTACAAGTAAGGTTATTATAAATACAATAGCTGCCATGGTGTAATTCTTTGTTCCAAGATAACTTCCTCCAATAGTAGAGGAGATAACCGATGGTACTCTAGCCACTCCTGAAACTAATAAAAATGGTAATAATTTAATAGGCGTAATTCCTGCTACATAAGAAAGAACATCCTTTGGCGTTCCTGGAATTAAAAAAATAAAAAATATGGTCATATATATTTTTTCATTATCTTTTAAAAAGGTCATCTTTTCTAATTTTTCTTTTGATACAAATATTTCAACAAAATCCATTCCAAACTTTTTTGCAAATAAAAATACCACCATTTGCCCTATCAAGGTTCCAATTAAACAATAAACTGATCCCCAAAACCATCCAAAAGCATAACCTGATGCAATTTCAATAGGCTCCCCAGGTACGACTGCTACAATAATTTGAAAAGCAGAAATACCTATCATAATAAATTTACCCCATATTCCAATGTCATTTACCCATGTTCTAAACTCTTTTGGATTTTTCACAAGGGAAACTATTTTGCCTCCTACTGTAAATCCTAGAATAGCAATAACTAGTAGAAATATTACTCCTCCAATTAATAGAATTTTTTTCTTTTTATCTAATTTTTTTATAGCAATTTCCCTCCTGACTTAAAGTATTCTTCTCTTTTCCAACTGTACTTATGTTAACCAAATAGATTTAATAAATTCTTGCTTCAATACACTTATTATTCAATAAATTTTGATTCTATTTTTGCAATAAATTTAACACTTTTTAAATTTTACAATTTTAAT
>NZ_JANKBY010000602.1:0-1012 GCF_024621905.1 Terrisporobacter muris | reverse complement strand
TTTTTAAACTATATAATAAAGCAAACTAATATTTTAATGTAAAGGGTGGATATAAACATGACTGAAACAATAAATGCTGTAGACAGAATATTAGATATAATAATGTTTTTATATAGCAAGAGGAAAGAAATGGGGATAACTGAAATAAGCAAAGAATTGGGTCTGTCTAAAAGTACTATACATAGGAATTTAGCTACATTAGAAAATAGAGGATTTGTAACCCAAAATCCAGAAACAGGGAAGTACTGGCTAGGATTAAAGTTTTACTCTATTGGAATGGCAGTAGGACAAAAAATTTCGATAAAGGAAATTACTAAACCTTTTGTTGAAGAGTTAAATAAAGAATTTAATGAAGTTGTATCAGTAAGCGTTTTATCAGATCACAGTCAGAATTCCCTGAACTGTATAGTTGTTTATAAAAACTGTGGCAAAACTAGGTTACAGACAGTTAATACTTATGAAGGTAGTATAATGGATATACATTGTTCTGCAGCAGGAAAATGCTTGTTAGCTTTTAATAATGAACTGATAAATGAAGAAAAATTTAATGATCTAAATGTTAAAAAATATACAAATAAAACTATAATTAGTTGGGAAGAATTAGAATATGAGTTGAAAAAGATTAAAGAAAATGGATATTCAATTGATGATGAAGAATATGAAGTTGGACTTATTTGTATAGCAGCTCCAATACTTAATAGCGAAGGTGAGGCAATAGCAACTATAAGTTTATCAGGTCCTGTTTATCGTGTGAAAACAGATGATTTTGATTATAGAGTAAAAAGAGTTATAGAAACAGCAAAATTAATATCAGAAAATATAAAATAATAGATAATTAAAAGAACTTTAAATTTGTTAAAAAATTAGGGTTCTTTTTTTTGTGCAAAAAAATTTTACGAATTTTTGAATTATGGTTGCTATTTAAAATATATGCTGATACTATGTAAGTATAAAAATGGAAAGATATTCCTGACAACGGAACAACTAAAAATAATTTTAAAAAAATAAATAT
>NZ_JANKBY010000601.1:0-1032 GCF_024621905.1 Terrisporobacter muris | reverse complement strand
TTAATATACATCTTAAATTTATTTTATTAGTTTGTATTTTCTGAATAAAGTTAATATTTAATATTATTTCAAATTATTAGTAAAATTCTATTATAATTGTTATAATATGTTTTATGGAGGGATATATATGAAAAATAATTTAAAAAATATCATAACAGAAGCTTTAGGTATGATTATAGGATGTATACTAGCAAGTATTGGTATAAACATGTTCTTTAGTCCTTACACTATTGCACCAGGTGGCTTAAGTGGTCTATCTGTAGTTTTAAGCAAAATTAGTGGTTTATCTGTATCAGCAATAATGTTAATAATGGGTATACCTCTAATAATATTTTCAATCAAAATTTTAGGGAAAAAAGATGCTCTAAAGACTTTAATAGGTATGTTACTTTTATCAACTTGTCTAAAGCTTACATCTTCATTTTCTCAAATTACAGTAACAAATGATGTTTTATTATCAGCAATAACAGGAGCTATACTTTTGGGGTTAGGACTAGGAATTATATTTAGAGTTGATGGTTCCACTGGAGGAACAGATCTAATAGCCCTGATGGTTAACAAGGCTATCCCAAGCATTCCTTTATCAAAATGCTTAGTATTTATAGACGGACTTGTTGTGATATCGTCAGGTTTAGTTAATAAGAATTTAGAAACAGGTTTATATTCAGCAATTAGCTTATATGTTATCGTAAAAATGGTAGATTTTATTGTTGCAGGATTTGATTATTCAAAAAGCTTTATGATAATAACAAACGAAGAAGAAGCTCTAAAAAATGCTATTGTGAATGATATTAAAAGAGGTATAACTATTCTTGATGGAAAAGGTGGTTATACTGATAATAGCAAAAGTGTATTAATAGTCGTTGTAAATAAGAAACAAGAAGTTCATTTAAAGAAATTAATTAAAAAAGTTGATAAAAATGCCTTTATAATAGTTAGCGATGTGCATGAAGTATTTGGTGAAGGGTTTACACCAATAAGTGCATAAGTATATTTTTTATAATTATAAGACTTGTAATTTCTTAATAAAGA
>NZ_JANKBY010000600.1:0-1035 GCF_024621905.1 Terrisporobacter muris | reverse complement strand
AAAAAATAATTAAACAAAATATAATTTGGGTATATATGTAATAAGTTATAAATTAAAACAGGGGGAACATATTATGGATTATAAAAATCTTATATTAAACAGAAAATCAGTAAGAGAATTTAAAGATACAAGTATAGATTCTAAATACTTTTGTGAAATAGAAAAGTACATCAACAATTCTAAAAAATTATTACCGGAAATAGAAGTTGAAATGAGAATGTATGACTTTAAAGATTGCTATGAAAAGATAAATGAATTAGCAGGATATAATGGATTTTTAATTCAAGCACCAAACTATATTATCTTACTTTCAGATGTGAAAAATGGTTATATAGAAAATAGTGGATATATTGGTGAAAGATTAATATTAAAAGTTAGAGATCTAGGAATTGATTCTTGTTGGATAACATTTAAAGATAGCAAAGATATAAAAGAAAAGTTGAACATTTCTAGTGATAAAGAAGTTACAGCAATAATTGCTTTAGGTTATGAAGATGATATAAACTCTAAAAATAAAAGTATATCAGAGAGATTAAGTGTGGAAGAAATTGTATTCATGGATGAATGGGGAAATAATGCAAGTGTAACTGAGCTGGAAGAAAGATATCTTCTTGATGCATTCTCTTATGCAAGAATGGCTCCATCTAGTCTTAATAGACAACCATGGAGATTTATAATTGATGGTGGTAAGGTTATACTAGCAGTTAAAAGTGATGACTTTAGTAGTGATTATGAAGGAAGTATAGACACAGGAATAGCAATGCTTTATTTCAGTCTAATAATAGATACAACAATGTTTGATTTAACATGGCATGTGGGAAGTTTAGATAAAGATTATAAAATACCTAGTGATTATAAAATAGTAGGGTACTGTAATATATAAGTAGGGGAAATGGCATATCAAAGAGATATGCCATTTTTTTTGTGAAAAAATAAAAAAATTAAATAAAAAAGTTTAAACTAATATAAAAATGCGTATATACTACATATAGTGTTTTAAAATATAATAACAACTATATGTAGTATTGATTGCTA
>NZ_JANKBY010000005.1:0-37755 GCF_024621905.1 Terrisporobacter muris | reverse complement strand
TCTGAAAAGTGTAATAAAAAGTTTGATATGCAATTTTAAGCCACGGCGTGGCGCTATAAAATTTCATGTAACTAGCTTGTTCTATCTAAATGGTTTTAATTTTATCATCACCTTATTATATTGATTAAATTCTATTTTCTTAATGTAACAATAACTTATATAATTATACCGTTACAATGGTCAACCTCATGCTGAATAATCTGTGCCACAAATCCAGTAAAAGTTTCTCTTTGCTTTTTAAAACTCTTATCAAAATACTCCACCTCTATAGTTTCATATCTTGTTGTTTCTCTAAAGCCAGTCAAAGACAAACAGCTTTCTTCTGTCACATAACTTTTTTCCTTCTTCAATATAACAGGATTAATCATAGGGACTATAGCACTTCCTACAGCAAACACAATTATACGTTTCTTGACACCTATCATATTAGCTGCCAATCCAACACAACCATCAAGATTTGCTCTCAATGTATCAATTAAATCATTAACAACAGACATATCTTCTTTAGTTGCTACTTCTGATTTTTCCCCTAAAAATAATACATCCTTAACAATTGGTTTTATCATTTTCATCCCAACCTTTCTAATCTACATTAATAATATGTATTTGTTTCATAAAAATATTTTTTCTTATTATACCATACAAAAATAATTCTAGTATTCTTCCTTACAGTCTAGCATTGAAAATTTCATCACACTTTGTGGACCCTCTAGATAAACATTTTAATTTAATAAGTTGTATTTTATTACTATTACTGATAAAATCACATAATTTTGGTATAATACCATTAAACTAAACTTAGGAGATTTAAAAAATGAATAATAAATTTGACAGTAAAAATGAATGTAGCAAATATGCATGGAATGAGGCTATGATTTTAGATAAAATCCAAGAAATTTTAGATGGTAAAAATATAGATGAGTTGGATATTACTGAAGAAGAACTGGAAGATATAAAGTCTCAATTAAATGATAACCTTTCATCTGAGGAGTTAAATGAGTCTGCATGTATAATTGCTGAAAATATTGATGAATTAAAAATTCTACCTAAAAATGACCTAAGAGAATATATACTAAAATTAATAAATTATTTAAATACTAATAATTTAAAATGTATTATAGGTGAAGTTAAAGGTATTGAATTTGAAGTTTATGAAAACTCAGGTGTTGATGATGTATTTAAAAACTACTATAAAAAATACGATGAAACATATGAAATATCTGCAATGCTTTCGGATTTAGGATTAAAATAGAAAATTCACCATAAAAAAATAGCATTCACTACAAATCTTAGTGAGTGCTATTTTTGTTTACAATGCTAAAAATAGAGAAAAAAGTACCACTGTATATAATCCTAATGCTAGAGGTAAATTTGTTCCACCTATTTTCTTTATAATTACCTCTTTATTATCAGAGAATAACGTTTTTACTTTTTCAATATTTCCATCTACATGATCCATATACAATGCATTTGCATATATTCCTATACCTACTAAAACTGCAAAGTTTAGTATCCCTCCAATATATGGGGTGGAAGATGCCACTAAACTTAGTATAAAGAATGCCCCTGCTTTAAAGTACATTTTTCTATATATCATCCAATATATACCTAGAAAAAATGCTGCCCAGTTCCAAGATACACTTTTCCCTGTATCATTCATTTTTTTAAATTTTTCTTCATAGAACTTTTGGTTTCTCTGTATAAATAAATTTACTTCATTTACTCTCTCCATAAATTATACTTCTCCTTGATGATTTTAATTATTGAAATACTTAATATATTATCATATTTTTACTTATAATGCTCTAATTTTTTATCTCTTCTAATAATAATTATACCCATTTTTGAATCCATAAAACTTAATTGAATCACCTTCAAAATACTAAATGTACTTTTCACTGTTCTTTGTTAGGCATTTATTAATCTAAGGTAAATTACAAGACCAATTTATAAGTTTAATCCATAATTTCCTTCTATTATGTAAGTAAAGGTGAGATCACAATACAAAATTCGCTTTGCTCAAAAAGTGTGTATCTTCCAATGAAAGTACACACTTTTTTATTAATATGACACAACGCAAGTATACTAAATAACTCCCAGTTTATTTTTTATTTGTGGTAAATATTTCGCAAACTCAGAGTAAAAATCCCCTTCTTTTATATTAATATCATAACAGCTATCCAATAAAATTTTATTAACTTCCTCAATTTCTTTCTCATCTCTCACAAACTTTAGGCGGAAAGTAAGTGCCTTAATAAATTTATGCCATTGTAAAATAAACTTTTTATTTTCATCATAATTTTCAATTCCAAGCCATTTACTTACCTTAACATCTTTTAGATTTTCTTTAGGACAATTTCCTATTTGTAAAAAATATTTAAAATCATCATCTTTATATACTCTTCCAAGAGGAAACAAACGACAAATATTTGGTCGTTTAGAATGTATCATACATCTGCCTTCTTTATTTAAAAAACTACAGTATTTACTTTTTTGCATTTTTAAATATGGTAATAAGATTTTGTTACTTTCACGAAGTTCAATCTTATCACCTAGTAATTCATTAAATCCAATACCTAGAAAATTCACTATTTCATTCACATCAAAAGGTGTAAGCATTACTAAATCTCCAACATCCTTGCAACAATCGCTACATCCATTACAACCACATGTATCTGCTTTTACCATATCTTCAATATCATATAGCTTTCCATCTGAAATTTTATCTAATATATTTACAGGTCTCATTAACTTTCATCCTCGTTTCTTATTTATATCTTATTAAAATACTTAATCACATTTTATTATACTTAAATATATAAATTAAAAAAAGTAGAAAAATCTATTCTATTTAATAATATTTTCACTTTGATTTCTACTTAATTATTCTGAACCATATAATCTTAGGAAAAAGTAAGTTTACTAATTCTTAAGATTTAACCCTTAACAACTTATATTATAATACTAAATAACTAACATTTTTGGCGAGGATTAAAGTTCCAAGGGACTAGGTTCTTAGATTTTACTAGACAATAATAAATAACTCTGCTTAACCCAATCGCCTAATATTACCTATAATATACTAATATAAGGAAATATTTTCCTACCATTAACAAAACATTATATATATTAATTCAAAAAGAGTAAAATTTAAAATGACATATGTTAAGTATGTCAAAAATTACTAAACGTTACTTCTGATTATATACACATCTTTCTAGACTCTGAAAGTATTTCTTATAATATACATAAAAAATTTTCTTTGAAAATCTTTATAAATCTGTTACTATGGGTATTGTATTAATATACATTTTTATAATAAAGAAATTTTCAGGAGGAAACTTATGAACTATATAACAAAGTACGAATTAGAAAATAAAGAATTAGCATCTAAATTTTCTATCAATAATGGAGAATTAGTATTTGATGAAAACTCACAATACAAGGATGTTTTCCAAGTAGGAGATATCGTAACATACAAAAATGATGCTAAGAAAATCGGAGTTGTTTCCTTTATAGAAGAAGATGAATTAAATATAAATTGGAATGATAATAGTGAATCTGAAGAAAATACTTCTGATTTAATAATTGTACCTCCAACATTTGGAATACAGTTATTTAAAAATGATGATTTACTTCAATTATGGGAAAACTTATCAAATGGTAAAAACGACAGCTTTGATTTAAAATGTCTTTATATAAATGACAAAATGATAAATGAGGTTACTTTTATTAGAGCATACAAAAATACTGATACTCTAGTCGATAAACAATTTAGAAGAATATTTTCACTTTATAGAAAGTTTGGTAGTACACAAATATTCAGAACTAATCTATATACTATTTGTAACGGTAATGTGGAGTTAGATACTTCTAGATTTGTATATTATTTATTACAAGATAATGTTGTTTATTATTTAGGAATAGACTTAAGCAAGGAAGATTTAGCTACTTACTTATTTAAAAAATAATTATAATTTAAAACAAGAGCAATGATTTTAAGTACTAAATTACTTAAAATCATTGCTCTTAAAAAATTATGCTAAATTAATCATTATCCATTTCCTCTAAAACCATGCTATATCCTATAGAAGCACCTAAATATCCTACGACTTTTATCAAATCAGAAAATGCAATTATTCTAGAAGAATTCAAATTTGATTCACTAGATTTATTAGATAGTTTCTATCAAGACTTACATTAGTAATACCTAATTCAAAAGTAGTTAGAGCATTGCCTGTAAATATTATTGATACAGCTTTTTCTATTTCTACCGACTTAATATCATTATTATTAATTACGGATTAATCATCATTTAATAAGGATTGAAATATAGCTTTTTCAGAATAATCATATTCTATAAAGTTTGAAAAGCATCCAATCATAAAAAGTATAGGAGCAAATCGTACATTTTGTAAGATATCAAGTTGAATAGCTACTTCATCTAAATTTTCTTTCTTATAATTTTTTAATTTAGATTTATTCACATTTTTACCTCCATATCCTCCATATAATCTATCTTCTAAGAACTCTTTATTTTAAAGTTTTAATATTTATTCCTAATTTTTACAGTTATATATTATTCTGTATTTCAAATCCAATAATTTTGAAAATCAACATTAATTATTTAACTTTGATGTATTTTATTGCACTATAAGAACTATAAACTTTCTTTCCATCTACTTTTCTATATGCTTTTACTTTAAAATAGTAACCTTTTTTACTAGTTAATTTAGTTTTTGTCATTTTAGTGCTAGTTGTATCTTTTATTAAAGTATATTTACCTTTTTTTGAAGTTGCCATATAAACTTCATATCCATCAGTTCTTTTACTTACTTTTTTAGAATAATCTATAGTAACTTTTCCAGCTACAGTTGATGACAATTTTACTATTGGTTGTAAAGGCTTTGTAGTAGCTTTTACTGTATTACTTTTTAGGCCTAAATAAGTTTTACCTTTAACTTCTTTGTATGCACAAATTTTATAATTATATTTAGTCGCAGATACTAAGTTAGTAACTTTGTAATTAGTTGTACTATTTTTATTTATTGTTTTTATTAAAACATATTTTTTAGAAGATGCATCATATTTGTAAACCTTATATCCATCTGCATTATCAACTTTTTTCCAAGATAATTTTAAAGAATTAGTAAGCACATCGAAAGCCTTACCATTTGTTACTGTTTGTGGTATTATGTTGAATTTAGCTGTAGCTGTGCCTGAATAATCATTGCATCCTTTTACAGTAACTATAGCCTCTCCTATCTCTTTATTGTTTGAATAACTTACCGTATAATCTACACCTTCTTCTAAGACTCTTTTACCATCCTTTACAACAACTTCTGGTCTTTGTGCTTTTCCAGTATAAACTTGGTTTTCTACTTCTATTTTAGTGTTTGCAATGTTTACACCTACAACACCCATAGCTTCATTTAACTTTTCAATAGCTGAATCTATTATAGATTGATCTTTTAATAAGACGTACTCTGTTTTGTTTACTGTCTTAGCTTCTTTTAAAGCTTGTTGGAACTTTTTATAAGCAGATTCAGAAAAATCACTTTTATCCATGTCGTTAGCTATTTCTATAGCTTCTTTTAAAGCATCTTTTGAAGGAGTTATTAGTCCATCTGGGTTTAATTGATATACAACTGATTCTAATAGTTTACAATAAGCAGTTATAGTCTCTTTACCACGAGTTCCCCAAGTTGATTCTATAAATTCAAGATTATCTCTATCTGGATCATGCATTACTTCACCTATTTCAGTTTCATAAGCACCTGAAGAACCTTCTTCTGGATGGTCTGGATCATCTGGCATTTCCCAGTTCACTGCTTCAAAATATAAGTAAGGCATTTTATTTCTAAAGCTTGCATGATCACTCCAGTTTCCTGTAGAAGGAGTTGCATAATCTAAGTTTAACTTTGTATTATTTAATCTCATTCCTGTTTGTAGTGCATCAGATAATTTTAATGCTTGATATGCTGGCCATGCGTCATTAACTTTATCTGTATCTTTGTTGTAGTTACCACTATATACATAACGATAAGTACCAGCTAACATACTATCCATATTTACCATATAAAGAGTATTTGCTACTTCTTCATCTGTCATAGCATTTGCATATGCAGCAGAACCTTTAAGCCCCACTTCTTCAGCACCGAAGAATACAAATTTAACAGTATAAGGTGTTTCTTTATTTGCAAGTCTTTTTGCAGTTTCTAAATTTACAACAGTTCCAGAACCATTGTCATCTACGCCATGAGTTCCCACACTGTCATAATGTGCTCCTATTATAACTTCTTTATTTGAAGCACCTTTTTTAGTAGCTATAAGATTTTGAGAGTTATAAGTTACATCTTTTCTCGTATACGAAAAGTCCTGAACTTCTACTTCATATCCAAACGATTCCAACTGTCCTTTTAAATATTTAGCTGCTTCTAATTCTTGATCTGTACCAGCTATCCTTTTTGTTAAGTTTTGATCTAAGTATTGTAATACTCTGTATGCATAGTCTCCATAACCTGTGTTTTCTTTGGCAAATGATACTGTTGTATATGTCATTGTTGTAAATATCATGACGAATGCCATGATAATTGCTAAAATTTTCTTTTTCATAAATTTTTCCCCCTTAAATATAAATTATTATTCAATCTAACATGAAGCCACTTCATGTTAGATTGAAATAGCGTCATCTAGATATTTTCATTTAATTTTGAAGTAATATAGATCAGATATTTTTATTATATTTTGAAAATTCAGTTATTAACTTCTAGACCTTTTATATAAAACTTGCTTATTTTATAAGACAATATTTTATTATTTCTCATAAGGAATTTTTATAATAGCATAAATTTTCTTTTTGATTTTACAGCAAAATAAATATTTAATAAGTTCTTAATGGCATTTTAGTGATAATGATGAGTATTCAAGTACCATATTAACTAGTATTTTATTAGGTACAAAAAAATCGCCTCTTAGTCCTATAACCAAGAGACGAATTATATCCGCGTTACCACTCTCATTAATAAGTTATATAAATAAAAGTTCGCTTCAAGCAAGATATTGCTCAATAAAAAAGTCTCTTGGCTATAAAGCCAAGAGACGAATTATTCCGCGTTACCACTCTTATTGATAAAATTCGCTACGCTCATGTCGCCAACGATATGTCTTCGCTACTGCTTCAGACAAATCCGTTGCTTAAAATTCTGCGCTCATGTCGCCAACGAAAAAACTTATCCACTCAATCTCTTAAGGCGAGATCACCGATTGACATACTAATAATTTCTGACAATCTCCTCCAAAGCTCTATTTCACTTTATATCTTGTTACTGGGCTCACACCAACCCCAGCTCGCTGAAACTTAATAAAAAGTTACTCTCTTTCTCATAGGATTAATTCATTAAATTTTTATCTTGTTAAAATAATAGGATAATTTCTAAAATATGTCAATACATTTTTTTCAATCTAATATAATTACTATCACTAATAAGAGCAATCATATCATTTTTAATAAATCCATATTATAAAATAATCATCACCATGATCACACTAGAATATAATATATGGAAAATTATATTAAGGGGTCTTGCCATGAGATGGATCAATGTTAAAAATGTAAATGAATTAAAATCCTTAGGCAAATTTGCAGAAGTAAAACGTGAGATAAAACAAGATGTTGGCGAAAACATAAAAATAACAGGAAGAGGCTGGAATGATCTTTATAAAAACATAACTAAGTTCTCAAATCTAGTTGAACATATCTACAAATCAGACATTAATTCCAGTAAACTAGTTCAATCATCAGATATTTCTTCCAACTACTTCACTTCTAAATCAAATGAATACATCTTCTACCTTACTGAACTTGACGGAGAAATTAGAATGAAAAAATTAGGAATAACAAAGTCTCTTTTTTCTAACAAAAATGAGGCAAAAGCTTGGAGAGATAAAATTTCAAAAGAGATACACCCTGATATTAACAACCATCCCAAATCTACTCTAGCCATGGCAAAATTAAACGAAATGTACAGTTCTATGGTGGGCAAAAATTAAAGCTAAAAAAAATGACTTAATGATTCCTTACTCAGTTAAAGATTTGGATATCATAGAACCTGAAGTTAATAAAGACGCAAAGAGTAAGGTTGTTAAGGAGATTTCAAATGCTTGGAAAAATACTTCTATGATTGATTATAAAGGATGGGTTTGGGTTAAAAAGGATAAGCTTCACAGTATACTTAGAACTACTAAAAACAACATGGAGTATATATTTATGCAAATTCCTGACCAGTATAAAGCTACCTTTGGAAATGAAACTTATGTTAGAGGTTATGAAGTTCTAAGACTAATAGCCAAAAGTTTAGAGGAAAATGGTACTGGCACAAAAGGAATTTATCTAGAAACATCTAAGCAGTATTACGACTCCATAAGTTCCTGTGATAAAGCAAAACTACTCAGAATAGAATACGAAAACCAACTAAAAAATCAAAGAAGATTACTTAAGAAAAAAAGAATAAAAGCATACAATATTAAACATGATGAATTAACTAAAGAACCTCTAAAAATTAGATATGCTGAGTTTTCACATATAAGAAGTGTAGCCATATATAAATTTATATCAGATAGCATTGATAATGGTTTAATTGTAAATAAGGACACTCATAATATAATTACATCCCACGGTATTAATGATGAAGATGAGCTTCTAAATTTATGTACTAAAATGAACTGGTCAATTGACTGGTATAATATTTTTATACAAAATTTGTCTAAATTAATGATCTAATTAGATAGGTAAAAATATAAATAAAACTATTATTATGATGACTTAAAATAATGGCGTATAATTTTTTATACGCCATTATTTTACGGTATATATTTATCTTTGTAATATTTTATCTTTTCTTTAATCTGTTTTCCATGTAAAACTATATGTGTATATAAGGCCAAACTCCAAAAAGATAATACTATTAACCCCATCCAAAAAGGCGTTATAATTGGAAACTTAGGTACATTTTTTAATATTACTGTTTCAGTTTTATATCCTTCAGTAATACTTATTTTATTTAACACAAATAAACTTCTCTCCAACCTATAAGTCTTATTTCCTTTAGAATAAAACATTGATGGTACCTGGCTATACAATGCAAATATATCATCTGATTTATCATCAATTTCTCTTTCAGAAATAACTTCTCTTTTATCTAAGTCAATAGTGTATTCTATAATAGGTTCACCATACAAAATAAAAAGTAATTTATTTTTATTCACGGTAAAATTATTACTTCTTCCACCTGAAAGTGATATGGTAAATTTATAATTTCCCTTTGGATCAAACACTTGTATATACTTATTATAATCACTTCCTATATAGTAATTTCCCTTTTCATCTACAACTAATTGGTCTGCTACATATATGGGTAGTTGATTTGTAGATATTTCATCCCATAGGTTATCATGATAATATTTCAGATTATATACTATACAAACAAAACTTCCTATGATTGAAAGTAATAATAATATTGGTATTATAAAGTGATATCTTCTTTTTGACATATAGAATTCCCCCTGCTTCTGATTTATATCATGTCCAATATGATTTTTTTCAAGTCATCTTCACATAAATCATTAAAATTGACAGAACCCATAACTGTACAATAGCTATTTTCATACTCATTATTCCATATTATAGAGTGTTTTAAAATGTCCTTAGAAACTCCAGCTAAATCAATTCCCATGGCTTCCATACTAAAGCGCATTTTTTCAGGAAACTTACAAGGTAAATTATCAACATAGGCACATGATTTACAAAGTAAGCATCTACCTCCATCTGTTAACAACCCATTAACCTTCTTTTCTAAAGGTATTAATAAATCAGATAAAACTCTTCTTAGATATTGATGAATATCAGTTATTGTTCCATGTTTAGGTATACTCATATACATAGCTATAACTAAAGAATATTTATAACCTTTTATATAATCTGTAAATTTAGGACTATTAGGTGGGCATGTGTAGTTTGAATTGTAGTTTGGACATCCATCTTTACAAAGATTTGTAAAGTATTCAAATTTCATATATTTTTTTAATATATCATTGTCACATATATTAGCTTTCAAATTTATCTTATTATTGTCTTTAGTAAAGTTTAACTCAATCATAATATCCTCCTAAGTATGTTAAAAAAGCCTTAAGATAAACCCAAGACTTTTTTAACAATATTATTTATATTTTCAGCTTCCCTCATTGCTTCAAATATATATTTATAAAAATTATAACTCTTAATGAATACTATAGTACATTCCCTATTGTACTTTAATTTTCAATTGACTAACCTTTTCCGAACTTTTAATTTACCCCAACTGATTGAATATCGTTTTCTCAATCTGTTTGATTACTACCCGTAAAAAATATTTCCTTGTTGAAACATCTTTATTATAACTCAATGCTCATGTTGTATTTTGTCGAATTCTGCGTTTTTGTTAATTTCCATAAATTACATGTTTAAATTTCCATAATTAATTATTATATTTCTATTATCTTCAATATAGCATCAACTGCTTTTGTTGCTCCACCAGAATCTCTAAAAGCTTCTATACAATTTTTATAAAAAGATAGATTTTTGTTATTTACAGTTCCCAGTGAAATATATATTTTTTTACCCTCCATCAATTCTTTTTCCACAGTTACATCAGCTACTGAAGGTCCTACAAAATAGTATTTATCTGAAAAAGTGTCCACCATAGGTTGAAATTCTTTTGATGTGTAAACTATAGTATTTGTATCATTATCATTTTCAATTATTGAAATAAAATCTTTCACATCGTAACCATGACTTCTTAAAAGTTCTAATTTTTTATTAATTTTTCTCATACCTAATATCATATACATAATTTCTTTGAAACTTTGCTTCATCATAGGCGCTATATACTTGTTAAATGCAAAAGTTGTAGTAGAACATATATATGTGATATCCATTTTATTTGCAAATAATTTTCCCCAACAACATAAAGAGTCAGACACAATACAATCAGAATTGATTTCTTTCAGTTCCTTACATACTTTTTTATCTAAGGCTATAGTTGTATCTACTATCATCTCTATCATAGCAGAAAAATCCTTTCCACTTTCTTGTCGTCTTGAGGTCTAAGTTATGGAAGGTACTCATCCCTTATTTCTTTTATTTAACTCATAGTCTCCATTTATCCAAAGTTCTTCCCATATAACCCATGAATTTTATAAGATTTCGTTGATGAACTATTGTAATTCCTTTTTCTCTTGAGTGTAGTTATTTATTGTTCTTAATGTTTTAAATTCATACTAATCATATTTTTCATACCTCCTATATTTATAATATTTGATATATAATATTAATTCTACCAACTAACCTTAACATTGGTGTATATATTAGTGGCATTTAAATCAAAAAAGCATGTAATTGTTAAAACAGTTACATGCTCTTACTTTCAGTTACTTATTAATATGTATTTTATTAAAAATCTGTAGCTATTACAGTTAGCATTATATCGTCACCTAAATCTTCTCTTACAGAAGTACCAAATATAATATTTGCTTCTGGATCACATAATTCTGTTACTAAGTTTGATGCGTCGTTAACTTCAAATAATGTTAAATCTCCACCACTGGCAATATTAAGTAATATTCCTTTAGCACCTTGTATTGCAGTTTCAAGAAGAGGAGACTGTATTGCTTCTTTTGCAGCTTCTATAGCTCTATTTTCTCCCTTTGCTGTACCTATTCCTATGTATGCTAATCCTTTGTCCTTCATTATTGAACTAACATCGGCAAAGTCTAAGTTTATAAGCCCTGGCATTTTTATTAAGTCAGATATTGATTGTATACCTTGTTTTAATACATTATCTGCCATTGAGAACGCATCGATCATAGATGTATTTTGGCTTACTATTTGTAATAATTTATCATTTGGTACTGTAATTAATGTATCCACACTTTCACTAAGGTTTTTAATTCCTTCCTCAGCATTTTTCATTCTTACTCTACCTTCAAATCCAAAAGGCTTAGTTACAACACCTACTGTAAGTATTCCCATTTCTTTTGCTATTTGAGCAACTATTGGAGCGGCACCTGTTCCAGTACCTCCCCCCATACCTGCAGTTACAAATACTATATCTGTACCTTCAAGTTCTTTTATTATTTGTGCTCTACTTTCTTTAGCAGCATCTTTTCCTACTTCTGGTTTAGCTCCAGCACCTAATCCTCTAGTTAACTTTTCTCCTATTTGAATTTGATGTCCAGCCATTGAAGATAATAGAGCTTGTCTATCTGTGTTTACAGAAATAAATTCTATTCCCTTTACTCCTTCTTCAATCATTCTATTGACAGCATTGTTTCCTCCACCACCAATACCCATAACTTTTATTACAACATCATCATTTTCAAGTTCTATGTCAATTCTATTATCACTCATTATTCTTCCCTTTCCATCTTTTCAATTACTTTCAGTAATAATTCATTGATTTTTTATAGTTACAATTTAATTATACTAAATATTTCATTATATTTATATCGCTTTTTTGTAAAAATATGATTTTTTTCCACATTCTATATAACTATTGAGTAGGAGCTAAATAATTATTTTATTTAGCGTCCTCTCACACAACCATATGATCTTTTGTACACAGTGGTCGATTAAGTTTCATGCACTTTTAAATATCTCTTGGAGATACTCATATATCCTATTTCTTCTAGATTTTTGTAGGCTATCATTTATATTAATGTATTATTTTCCTATTTAATTGCATAATTAATATTATGTTTATTAACTAAATACTTTTCAGTATGTATTCTAATTGTCAACTTTTCATTATATTATATTTAAATTACTCATCTTCATATCTTCTAATATTATCATTATGATGTTTTTCGTCACAATTATAATCGTGATGTTTGCAACAATTACACTCACATTCACACTCGCACTCATGCTCGCAGCAACTGTTATCACTACATTCGTAGCATTCACACTCCTTAAGAGTAACTAACTGTTCATATATCACCTGTTCCAAATGTGTAATATTAATTATAGTTTTATTTACTTCATTATTTATACATAATATTTTGTCTATGTCATTACAATCGGATAATACTTTCTGTATTTTTTCCCCTTCTGCATTCAAAATATGTGAAATTGATGCTTCTACTAATGCAATTGACTGAACTATTTTATTATAAGCATTGTGTTTACAATTCTCTTCACAATCATCTTTAAGACAGCAATTATTTAATTTATGGTTACAGCTACATGAATATAATTCTAAATTAATTTCATATACAAGTACTTCATATTTACTATCTTTATAATTTCTATTTTTCACAAGAATAAAAAATCTTACTTTCCTATTATTTTCACGCATTTCAAATGCTATATTTACAATTAAATAATAATTAGGAAACTCAAATTCATTTATTAACTTAAAATATTCATCATAAATTAAAATTTTCTGTCTTCTATGTTTTCTAATAGTTAAAATATAACCTGGTAAAATTGATAATACGTCACATATCTCAAAACAATTAAAACACTGTCTCTTATTCACATTGTCACATGTTTTATAAATTTTACCTATACAATTTGTACTTGACATCACTAAAGTATTATCTGTACAAGAATACGATATACTAGTTATTTTATCTTGGAAGCATTCATCTAAAATTAATTTAAAAGACTCCACTTCTTTAAAACACATATCAAGTTTAAATATTCTATATCCATTTTTATATGCCACTGCCCAAAAACATTTTTCTTCACTATCATAACATATATCTATATATTCTCTACAGATTTCAAAACATTCTTCTTCTTCAAATTTATAATTATACTTAACAATATTTTGATTTCCATATATAACTATATAAAAATTACATCCATCAAATAAAATATTCTTATAGTCAAAACAATTGTAGTCATCCAGATATATCTCTTCTATGAATTTTAATTTATTCATCTTATATCCCTCCATCCTAGTTAAAGAGTTTGTAACATTTTTACTCTACTTATATATAATATGAATATAAGATATTTTATGATACTTATAAATTTCAATAAATGGAGGAAATACTAATGTCAATGCCTGCAATTCAAGCTACACCTATTACTAGAGAGGTTGCCATTTCTAACATAATTCAATCAGTTGCTTTAGAGCAAACTGCTATATCTCATATTTTAAATGCAGAAGGTGAAAAAATACAAAAAATTGTTGCTAATGGTACTGTTAATGACATGTTATTAGTTAATGAATCTGTTAAATCAATGGTTAAATCCATATCTAACCTTGAAATGATCCTTTCTGCTAAGTTGGATCTTTTCTCTGATTGTGTATGCCCAGGACCAGGAACTTCACAACTATGCCTAGGATCTACACAAGAAGATGATATATAATATAACAATAAAATAAACTGCTGTCTAAAATGTATACAGTTTTATAAAAGTACTATATAAGCAACCATATGACACCTGTATTTTATAGGTGTCATATTTTTTATAAATTTACTCACTTTCGACTAAAAAAAACATACAATGTATTGATACCTAATAAAGTATCAATTTATTAAATGGAGGTTAAAAATATGCCACAAATCACAAAAAGTGTTAATAAAACCCGAGTTCATGGCGATGAAACCTTTATATATACTTTTAATGTCTCTTATAGTGGACTTACAGAACCAACTGTTCAAGGAAAATTAACTGATTTTTTCCCAACTAAGATTATACCTACTCTTCCACAAGCTTCTGGGTATATAAAAAACATTACTCAAGCTCCAGTTGCGGGAGGCACATTAGTAACTTTTGATTTTGGAGAAATACCTACTGGTACGTCTATATCATTTCAAGCAGCTTGTAAATTTGGTCCAGGTAGAGTTAATAATGATAGCTTTACAAATTCAGCTGACTTATATGCAGATAATGTTATAGTTAATACTGGAGTTGCCCAAACTGTAACTTTAACATTAACCGAGGATTTTAGATTAAATAAGTCAGTTCAGGGTAGTAGCTTAGTTAGACCTGGAGATATAGTTACTTTTAGTTTGTATATATTGAACTACGGTGATTCTGGAGCTGAAATATCAGATGTTGTAATCACAGATACTTTGCCTAATGGTTTAACTCCGGATTTATCTTTTATACCAATAGGTAATGACGCTTCAGAATTAGGATATAATGATCCAACATATAATGGAAGAACTGGTTCTTGGAACGATAGAACTCTAACATTTACACTACCTAGCTTCAAAGGCAATGGATACTCAATAACATTCAAAGCAATTGTCGATATGGATGTTGTTCCAGGTAAAGAAATTATAAATACTGCGAACTGGAAAGTTAATAGCATAGTAAGAGATGGCGAATCTGTAAAATTAAGAGTATTTAATCAGAGTGATATATTTGCTTTTGAAAAAGATGCTACACGTACAGGAACTGTAGGTACGCCTATAACTTACGGACTAGTAAATACAAATCAAGATAACAAAGCTCATACAAATTATCAAATTATTGATACTTTGCCTGAAGAGGTAGATATTACAAAATTAAGATTTCAATCAAATTCTATTGGATTACCGTCTTATAGTATATTTATCTCATTATCTAGCAGCCCAGATACTTTTATATCTATTCTTAAAAACTCAAGCGATAATACTGATTTAATAGACTTAACACCTTTTATTACAGCTGGAACTAATGTAAGTAAGATTAAAATAACAGCACCTACTTTAAATAATGTAAGTTCATCACATACATTACAATTATATGGAGTAATAAATAAGAAAGCACAAAGTAAATTAGGCCAAACTATTATTAATACTGCTATAGCTTCAGCAGATGGTATAACTGAGAGTACATCCGCTGGAACTGTTCTAAACGGATCATCGGATTTGCAAGTAAGTAAAGGCATTATACCTGATCAACCTGCTTATGCTCCTCTAGATGAATTTGAGTATGTTTTAATATCTGAACCTTTAAATACCATTACTATAAATCCAATATTTGCAGACTTACTACCAACTGATGTTTTCTATGTACCTGATAGTGAATATTTTATATATCAAGATGGTATAACTGGAATAACCTATGATTCAAGAAATCCTGGTTTCCCAGTCCCTTTGCCTACTAAAGAAGTACTAGAAAATTATAAAAATACTGGTCGTACTTTACTAAGATGGTCTTTTGATAATTTCACAATTGCACTTGACACTAATTTGCAAGTATACTTCAAAGCATTTATAAAAATTACTTCAAACAATACTATTGTAAACAATGCTTATGTAGGTAATCCAGGAGATGATGTTTTTTTGTATATAATGCAATTGAAGATACTAACGACTACGATGGTGATGGTATCACAGACGAATTCATATCAAGTTCTAGCACTACAAGTTTAGTTTTATTATCCTCAGAATTTGTTATAAAGAAATTAGTAAAAGGAGATTTAGATTTAGATTATAGTAGTTTAGGAAATGTCACACCTGGTGGAAATATAGATTATCAATATTATATAACAAATAACCAAGATGTAAATTTAAAAGATATACAACTTGTTGATATATTGCCATATGTAGGAGATACAGGGCTTATTTTAACAAGTACCCCTAGAGGTTCACAATTTGAAGTCTATCCAACTGCTATAGTCACAGCTGAAATAATTAATGTATTAGGAGAATCGGTTGAATCAAATCCTGAAATTTCTATTGAGTACTCAACTAGTAACAATCCAATAAGATTTGATCAAAAAGGCAATCAGATTGGCACAGGTACTTGGAGTATAGTTCCTCCAACAGATTTTACTACAATAAGAGCAGTAAAAGTAACTACCAAATCTAATGTATTATTAAAACCTTACGAGAGATTAATAGTTCATATACAAGCTAAAGCACCCGTTGATGTGCCAGTCAATAAAATAGCATATAACTCTTTTGCTGTAAAAGCTAACCAAGTAAAATCAGATGGTTCCACAGAACCACTACTTCCAACTGAACCTAACAAAGTTGGAGTACAAACATTACACCATTCTAAGTCTAGTATAGGAGGTTTTGTTTGGGAGGATCTAAATGGTAATGGAATATATGATGAATATGAGCCTGGTGTAAATGGCATTACAGTGGAACTATATGATTCTTCTATTAAATTAATAAGCTCGACAGTTACTTCTAATAATTATAATGGTAAACCTGGATACTATTTATTTACTAACTTAAATGCAGGTAAGTACTATGTTAAGTTTAGACCTTATGGAGATTATAAATTAACTATTCAACAAGCAAGTTCATTAGACGGAAGTAAACCTAATAAAACTACAGGGCTAACAGATATTATATATCTTGGCTCAAATGAATCTAAATTAGATATAGATGCTGGTGTTTTCACTATATTATGTCCTCCTCCAACAATAAATGCAAGTAATAAGTGTATTCGTGTGGGAGATCCATTCAATCCTCTAGATGGTGTTAGCGCTACAGATTGTAGAGGTAATCAACTAACAGCAACTGTAGTATCAAATAATGTAAACAATCAAGTTCCTGGAACTTATACTGTAATCTATAGCGCTACAGATTGTTATGGAAGAAAAACTACTAAAACTATCTATGTAAAAGTTTGTCCAACAGGACCATATGAACTATCTATTTCAAATCTAATCCAGTCAGTAGCTCTTGAGCAAGCAGGTATTAGAAATATATTAAATGCTGAAAGTTTAAAACTTCGAAAAATAGTAGCAAATGGTACTGCAGAGCAAATGCTATGTGCTCAAGAATCTGTTAATGATATGATAAAAACATTAACTAATTTAGAATTAGTACTTCTTAATAAACTAGATATTTTCTCTTGTCAGTTATGTGATGATTGTTGTGCAGAAGATGGAGATTGTCCTAGCTACAAATAACTATTAGTTAAACTTTACACTGGAATGTTTTCATTCCAGTGTTTCATATAATGATTAAAAGAGATGTGGTACTTAATACCACATCTCTTTATTGTTATCAGATTACATTGAATTTATATATTTGCTATTATTTTGTAATATATTTTCATTTAATTTTACACTTTACCTTAAGATAAAAGTCAACTACACTTTATTTGTTATAATTTTTAAATGACTAAACTGTAATATGAAGTTTACACTATTATGATTATAATATAGATATCATTAATGGTAATACTAAAATATTAAGAGGTGTAATTATATGAAAAATAATAAAGAAAATTTAAATAATATAGATAAATCGCAGCAAAAAAATAAAAAAATACCTCCTTGGGAAAGGCCTTTATTTCTAATGATTGTAACCTTTATTGGCGGATATATGAATGCATATACATACATTACAAGAGATGGTATTTTAGCTAATATGCACACTGCTAATATGTCTATCTTTGGAATTAGTCTTGCATTGGCTCACTGGCAAAGAGCTCTAAATCATTTTATTCCCATACTTGCGTGCATTTTGGGAGCTGCATTTAGTGAATATATTAAATTCTTGATTATAAAAAAGAAATATAGAGGTGATTGGAGAAAAATGGCACTTATTTTAGAATCAATGGCACTTTTTTTCATTGGATTATTACCTAAGTCTGTACCAGATCTTATAGTTACTAATCTTGTTTCTTTTTTCATGGGATATTTATTGTGTTTGTTTAGAAACTGCTTTGGCATTGCCTATAATACAACTATCTGCACAGGAAACCTTCGAACTGTTGGACAACTATTATATGGTGCTTTAGATGAAAGAAATAAAGACTCTATCATAAAGTTTCTTACTTTTACAGTACTTACTTTTTCTTTTGCAGTGGGGGCCATCCCTGGAACTCTAATCTCCCTTATTGTAAGTACTAAAGCTGTATGGGTGTGCAGCTTTATATTATTATCACAAGTGTTTTGGATATATAGATATGAATTGTATAATAAATCTAATAAATAATCATTTTTTTTAACTCATTAACTATAAAAAGCTACTGATTTGAAATCAGTAGCCTTTCATAATCATAAACAATTATGTTTCTTCATTTTATTTTTCCCTATTAACATTAATTTTCATTCTTTATAAAATAACCTTTTTTACCAAGTACATAAACTATAATTATAGATAACAATAAAACAAAAGTAGCTATAAGTCCTGCTTCTGGTCCAAATGCTCCACCACTAATAGTCTCACTTCCTACTAAGTTAAAATCAAAAATACTGGAGACAGCTACATTTATGCCACTAACTTCAAATCCAAATACATTACCCTGGGCAAAATTCCACGCTGCATGCATCCCACATACTGACCAAAGATCATTAGTCTTTATAACATAAATACCATAGAAAATTCCTACTAAAATAATATTTATTACTGCAATGTAGTTTACATCAGGATTAAATAAATGCATAATTCCAAATATAGCAGAAGAAAAAATCAGTGCAAATACCATGTTATATCTAGCTGCTAAAACATTCATTAACCAGCCTCTTGTCAATATTTCTTCCGTTGCACTTTGTATCATCCAACCAATTAAGATTATCATTACTCCTCCTAATGCAGATATACCAACAGGCTGGATGGGATTTTTATCCAATGAAACGCATCCAAGTACAAACAATATTAAAACTACAATTGCCATCATAATAAATCCAATTAAAAAACCTTTAGTATATTTTTTTAACCAGCTGTCTTTGCTAAATCCAAGAGTTGAAATTTTTCTTTTTTCAATATATTTAACCCTCACAAAAACTAATAATGCTATAAATAAAAATGAACTTAAATTAATAAATAATTCTAATAAACTTAAATTCGATGACATTTCCCCAGACATGTATAAAGTCAAATATATTGGTATTATACAAATTCCACCTATAATTTGACCACCAAACATAAATATTAAAAGTAATATCGTAGCCCAAATAAAATTAGGTAACTTTTTACTACTTTTCGCCATAGTAACAAGATCTTCTTTTTTTGAACACATAACATCCCCCTAAAATCCACTTATTTTGATTTATAATTATATATTGGTTTAATCACATCAATTATCTCTACTGTTTCACCTACAAATTTTAAAATATCATCTATGGATTTATAAGCCATTGGAGCTTCGTCAATCGTCTCTTCGCATACAGAAGTAGTCCAAATATCTTTCATACTGTTTTCAAATTCATTTATGTTTAACTTTGACTTTGCCTCACTTCTACTCATAAGTCTTCCTGCTCCATGAGGTGCAGAATAGTTCCAGTCTTCGTTTCCTTTTCCTATTGCAAGTATACTTCCATCTCTCATATTTATTGGAATAAGTAACTTTTCCCCTTCATAAGATGATATACTACCCTTTCTTATTATATTATCTCTAAAATTGATATAATTATGAGTTGTATGGAAGCATGTAAAATCATCAATACTTTTTTTTAATAATTTATTTAAAATTATATTTGCCATGACTTCTCTATTTATCTCAGCATATTCCTGACAGATTTTCATGTCATGTAAGTATTCTTCTCTATATTTTCCTGTTAAAAAACACAAGTCTTTTGGATATTTAGGTTTTAAGTTTTCGTATTTCTTTATTAACTTTTTCAACTCACCTTGAATTTCTTTTCTTCTTCCTTGATCTTTGAAAGTTTTTATTAACTCTTCTTTTTCCTCATAGAACTTTTCCTTACCACTGCATAATTCTATAGCTAAGCTTTGGTAATAATCTGCAACTTGTTTTCCCAAATTTCTACTTCCAGAATGTATTACCAAATACTTATTTTTATTCTTGTCTTCGTCAACTTCAATAAAGTGATTTCCACCACCTAAAGTTCCTATACTTCTTTCTATCCATTTACTTTGTTTTAACTCTCTATAGCAATGTAGTTCTTGCAATTTATCAAAATTATATTTTTTTCCCTCATGAACATTTTTTCCTGAAGGTACATATTTTCTTATAACATTATCTAGTTCTTCTAAAGGCAAATCTATTTTACCAAGTTCCACTGTAAACATTCCACAGCCGATGTCAACTCCTACTATATTAGGTATGACCATATTACCAAGCTTCGCAGTAAATCCAATTACACATCCTGCTCCTGCGTGAACATCTGGCATTATTCTTATTTTTCCGTTTTTAACAAATTCCTGATTACAAAGCTCCTCTATTTGCTCCTTTGATTTTTCGTCAATTTTATCCGAAAATATTTTAGCTAAGTTATACTTTCCCTTTACTTCTATCATCTTTATCACACCCTTTTTCTTATCTTGTTGTAATATAATCTTAACATATATCTACACTACATATTTTATAAATTAAAAAATGTAGTTACTAAGCTTATTATTTAAGTAACTACATTTTAATATCTATTTTATTTAATTATTTGTATATAATTTATTTTCATTTATCTAGATACTTCTCCTGTAGACTTATCTACATACCACCATCCGAAGCTTTCTCTCATATCATTTTCATCATAATTATCTGCGCTCATATGATATCTATTTCCTATTACTTCATATACTTCAATTGTATTTGGTGCATAACCAATTTCTTTTATAAAGTAATTTTTTAGTATTTGTACTGCATTACTTTCAGACACACCACTATTACTAGACGTTGATTCTTTCTTTTTTGACTCTTGCTTTTTAGCTTCTTCTTGTCTTCTTTTTTCTTCTGCCTCTTTAGCTATTTTTTCTATAGCCACTTCGCAATCTGATTTTAAATTTGTTAAAGTTTCCTTTTGTGAAGCATAAGACTCATTATCTTCTATAAGTTCTAAGGCTTCATCAATATCCTTTATTGCTTTAGAGTAGTTTTTGTTTGAGAAATAATCTTCTGATGATTTTGTTAATTTATCTATTTTATCATTTAATTTTTTATCTTCTTCAACTTGTGTTTTTAAAGTTTTAGCTTCATTAACTAAGACATCAGATCCATTTTCATAATTTATAACTTCATCCAAAAGCTCTAAAGTTTGCTCAAATTCTTGTTTTTCATAATTTTCTAAAGCTTTCACGTACTTTTCACTTTGATTATATAAGGCAGTTGCAACTTCATCATCTTTCTTTTCTTCCAATGCCTTTTCAAACTCTGTAAGAGCCACTTCATACTTTCCATTTTTTAATGCTTCATTCCCCAGTTCTAATGCTTCATTGTATGCAGCATCACTTTTACAACCAACTAGTAAAAGCATACTTATTATACATATTGATATTAATTTTTTCTTCATTTTGTCTCCCTCATCTTTTGATTTATATTTTGACATTGTAATTATACCAAAATATAGATTATTTTTCCATAAGGGGTTTCATCAATTTGAAGTTTTATCCATACTTAACAAGCGATCTAAATATATTGATTTAACTTGTTCATTTGCCAAGGCTCTCTTGGCTGGGGGTAATTTAAGTATTGTAGATAATATGGCTGCCATGACTCTATGACTACTTAATGCTTTATTATCAAATATAAGTTCTTGTAATTGTCCCTTCTCTATGGCCATAAGAACTACTCTATGTACTGAATTTGCAGGAGTAATTATTTTTTCTTTTCTTTTCAAAAGTATTATGCTACTTTTGGGACAATTTCTAGCACAAACTCCACATCCTAAGCACACTTCTTCATCAATTCTAATTATAGCTTTATCCTTTTCTTTTACTTTACTTATTGCCCCTATGGGGCATGCATTTACGCATTTTCCACATCCTACACAAGAATCATAATTAATATTTGGTGTAAAGCTAGTGGTTGCTACTGGATGCATATTACCAAATTTTCTAGCTGCTAATAATGCTTCACAGCAACATCCACAACAGTTGCATATAAAACTTACGCCTCTTCTTACATTTTCACCACATTGAACTAAATTATTTTCATATGCTTCATGTAATAATTCTTTACACTCAGATGCATCTATTCGTCTTGCATAATTGTATTTTATTAAAGAGTTTGCTGTCCCATTAAAAGTCATGCATATGTCCATAGGTGCATCACAACCTTTACCCACATGCTTCATTTTATGCCTGCAATAACACATTCCTACTGCTATATGCTCTGCTTCTTCTATTATATTAGTAGCTCTTTCATAATCTAATATTGTCACTTCATTGTCATTACTTAATACTTCTTCTTGTACGAAAACTCTTCCTAGTTTTGTTTCTGATGAATAAAATAAATCCTTTATAAAATCCTCTTCCACATTTAGATATTCATAATAAAGTTCTGATAAAAGTTTTTGATCAATATCATTTCTAGTTCTCATCAAAGCAAATTCTATAAATCCAGCCATTGGTGGAGGAAGTATATACTGTTTTCCTTTATCATCCTCTAAATCTAATAAAATTGCTTTGCTAGCAAGTGTATCAAGTACTTTTAATGCTTCACTTTCACTTACACTCCATATATCGGCCGCCGTTTTTACTCGAAATGCTTTAATTGGCAATTGTGCAACTAATTCAGCTTCTTTTTCTGTAAATAGCATGGCTAATATTTTGTACAAAGTTTTTGAAGGAGGTGCCCCTTGTGGAAATCTATTTAGCCTCTCCTCTAAACCTTTATATGCATTTTTTGCACTTATATGCGACATCTGTATCACCCTTTTATTTTATTTATTATCTAAATTATTGTAAGAAACAAATAATCTTATTCTGCATTATGTAATTATTACTTCTTTTTTTATAATATATTAATCATTCCAATGAATATATAAATATAAAATCCTTACAAGCAAAAAATAAGCTGTCACATAAACAATTAGAAATTGCTCCGTGGCAGCTTACTTTGGTACTTTGCTAGCTGAATATGACTCTAATAAATCATACTCACAGTTTATATATATTTATACTATTATCTTTTTCCTTCCTTTAACAAGCTTTCTATTTGACATAAACATTGTACTTACAATTAATATGACATATAGGACTACCCCCACCACTATAACCATATTATATGTAGGTACTATTTTCCCAAACAATGTATAAATTTCAGGAAAAATATAATACCTATTAAAATTAGTCATATGATAAGGTACGAAGTTCTTAAAGTAATGATTAAATTCAAATTTATTATTAGGTAGCATAGTCATTATACTTAAAATAAATGTAACAACTACTGCTTAAGATAGTATCTGTCCAGCTAATACAGTAGTTAAAAGCGTAACTCCAGCTAAAACTAACATTGCTACATATCCAACTAAAACATTTATTATGTACTGTTCAAAGAATGTAGTACTGTCTGGAGAAAAGAAGTAATTTATACTACTTTGGATAGGTAAATTATTTCTTTCAAATCCAAATGCAAATAGTTTGCATAGTGAAAATATTCCTATTGCAATAACATAAATTACTGTTCCTACTCCTATACCAATAATTACTCTACTTTTAATCAATTCACCCTTACCATATTTAGTGGATATGTATAATTGTTTCATATTTGACCTTGGATCTTCTCAAAATATGGAAAG
This sequence comes from Terrisporobacter muris, assembly GCF_024621905.1. Taxonomy (NCBI): domain Bacteria; kingdom Bacillati; phylum Bacillota; class Clostridia; order Peptostreptococcales; family Peptostreptococcaceae; genus Terrisporobacter; species Terrisporobacter muris. The sequence continues at coordinate 13,324 of NZ_JANKBY010000005.1, read as the reverse complement.
CAATAAAAAAGGTATAAAAAATATTATTATTGTTACAAAATCTGTCATATCATTATTAAGATTTTTCCATCCTTCTGCATATCCTAATTGAATAAGCTTACTAAGTTCTTTTAAATTTATCCCTAGTTTTTCTATATCATCTATTTTACTACGTTTAGCTAAATTAGCTTTCATATTTGATATTCTATTATTATAAAAATCACTTATATCTTTATCAGTTAGCTATTCTATTTTTTTATCATAATTTGAACCTATCAAAGTAACTAAAACTGAGTTATATAAATATTTACTTTTATCTTTTCTCTGCACAACATCCTTAATAGTTTTTTCATCTAGTAATATTTTGTGTTCATCTTTTTTTGATTCTTTTAAGTTATCTTTATTTGATATAATCATATTTCTACTTGAATCATATACATCATAATTCTTCATTGATACATTAAATTATTTATACCTTCATAATAATCAACTTTAAAAGGAGTTTTTATATTATCTACTTTTTCATTAATTTTTTCTATATTTTTATCACTATATTTAAACCATAACTTTTGACTATCATATAATATCTGATCTTTTACAGTTTTTTTATATTGATTATAAAAGTCTTTTTCTGACTTTAAGAAATCAAAATCTAACCCCATATAAATATTGAATTTTTCTTTTCCGTAATTAGCATAATTTATAAGGTGATTTGATACATCAAATCTTGTAAGCCAAAGTCCTAGCCTATCTTCAAAATTTGCTTTTTCTTTACTAGAATTAAAATCTTGTACTAAATTATGAATATACTCTTCATCCATTACACCTGAAGTGCCTTTACTTTCATTTTTTATTACTCTAAACGCTTTAGTTCCTTTTACTTCTTGGCCTTCACTATTAATAGCACCATCATTTGAATAATATCCAATGGCAGTTAACATTGTACTAACTACAACTAAATATATAACAGATGTTAAAGTAAATTTTGTCCATATCTTTCTAAACTCAAATTTCACTAAATTTTTCATAGCTATCTCTCCCACTATTTTTTATAGCTGTTTCCGTCATATATTATCTTCCACTCACTATCCTTTGAATCTCTTAGCATTATTAAATAGCTGTAAACGTCTTCCTTAGCAGTTTCATATTCTTCTATATATATGTTTTAATTTTAGTATCCACTTGCTACTCTCTTATCTTCATCATCATATATTACATTCATTCTTGGATCTATACATCTACTTGTATCGTATCCTCCCTCTCCTCTTTTAGGTAATTTCAGTTCATTTTCAAGATAATTAAGTACTATATTTACACGTGCTTTTATCTCATCCATACTTTCATCACCTAAATAAGGCATATTCTTACTTTGACATGGTAAATCCATACCATTGCTTGACACGCTACTAGTAACTCCATTTTTAGCAGTTACACTTTCTTTTCTAACTTTCCTTATTTTTGCAAGAGCCTTATCTATCTCCGTATCTTTTTGATCTTCTGGAAGTCTATCTATTACTTCTCCACCTACGTTATTTGCATTATCATTTCTTGAACTACATCCCATTCTAAAAGTTGCACTCATAACTACTAAACTCATTATCACTAAACTTTTTCTTATTTTCATTTTAAATCCCCTTTATTTCTAATCTCCTTGTTATTTTTTCAACAAATCTATTTATATTTATTCTTTAATATTTTATCTTCTTAAGTTTTATAATTTTTTGTACTTATTTAAAGACAATTAGCTACGTAATAATCTTCTAATGTAGGTTCTAATGATTTATTTGCAAGATTTTCGTATTCTTCTCCTACATATCTTACTAATATGTTTTTTCCTTATAAGGTATACCCACCATTATGACCTGCATCTGATATGATAGGTACACCACCGCTAGAAAGTGCATTAATATAACGATACACCGTTCTTATATTTATTTCTAATTTTTCAGATATTTGCTTTGCTGTAACTTTTTTATCTGAACTTAACATCCATAGAATTGACATCATATTATCAATTTTCGCCATATGTTTTTACCTCTTTTTTGCCCATTTTATCTTTCATAAACTTTATTATAGCCTATTTTTAAGCATATAAAAATAATAAGGATGTAGCTATGTTTGTGTAAAACAAATTTATCTACATCCTCCATTTTATATAATTTATTTTTTTCTTTTTTATTTTCTTCCATCAATAATGTGGTATATTTTGATACCCTATATACGAAAAATATTGTTACTATTGATACTATACAAATTATCATTCCATATAATCCTGTTGAAACTGTATCTCTAAAAATAACTCTTCCCAAGTATAAGGTAATCAAACATAATCCTAAACATATTAAGTTTGAAAATAATTTTTTGTTTAACTCACTCATATGAACCCCATCCCCTTTTTATATCCTAATAATTACTAAGTCTTCTCTGCTTTATAACTACCAAAGTTACTGCAAGTATTGCCAATGCAAATCCACACACCACAAGCATACTCATAAATATTGGTGTGAGATTTTCATTACTATAATTAACTAAAAGAGATATTTCATTATTGGCCTTTACATACCAATAAGTAGGATTAAATCGCGCTATATTAATAACACTTTCTCCTAAATATGCCTGAGGCACAAAGACTCCACTTATAAAACAAGACCCAAGTGATACCACATTTGCAGCCGCCGACATTGCATTTTTACTATTAATAAGATTTCCAATCAAAAGACTTATACTTAATACTGCTATTGAAAATACAAATGAATTTAAAAGGAAGAGCAATCCATTTATAGTAAACATATAACTTCCATACATTACAAAACTGGCAACTATCATAATCATCCAAAGGAGAGCTGTAAAAGTAATGTTTCCTAGTATCATTTGATAGTTCATACTTCTTAGAGTTAATGCAGAAGATAAATTTCTCATCTTCAAATCCTTATTGTTAAATGTTGTCATAACTGCTGATACTCCTAAGATTAATATGGCAAACAATGAGTATGATAAAAAATTATAATAGTTTCTGCAATTACTATTAACTACAGATCCGTTGGCATTACTACTTATTTCTACTTTTGTATCATATGATAAGTCCTTATTTACAAACTTTATAAGCTCTTCTTGAGATATGTTGTTTATTGCAGAAGTATACATTTTTGCTGTATTTAAATATCTATTAATTAAATTATCCATATAAACTTCGCTTCCTGAGTTAGGTATTGTGTTTTTTTCTATATTAACATTTTTATTTCCACTTAGTACTTTCTCCGTAAATCCTTTAGGAATATTTATTATATACTCTACTTCTCTAAAAAATAATGCATCTTGTAAATCTGTTTTATTATTCTTAAGATCTACTATATTTGAATTTTCTCCTATATAACTTCTTAATCCATCAACAATTTTTGAATCTTCATCATTATTTATAAATGCAACATTAATTTTAGTTTCTTTAAAGTCCATATCTTCAGGATTATCTGCCGTATTTCCTAGGGCTATAGCAAAAAATAAAAACACTGCCACATATATGATTATTTCAGTTAAGTTTTTACTAATAACTTTAAAAAAAGCTTTATAAACTTGCATATTTTTGCCTCCTTAAAACTAAATAAGTTATGACACTGAATATAATAGATAAAAGACAAAGTATAGAAAGATTTATAAACAGTTTAGTTGTAGTGTCATAATAATACATAGAATAAAATGAATCTGCAATTAAATTTACAGGATTAATATAACTTAAAATTGGCATCTTTGAACTTACAATATATTTTATTTTATCATTCATCATACCTGCTAAATATGACATCATCATTGTACTTCCTACTACTATACCTATCTTAATTCCTTCTTTCTTCTTTAATATAGCTCCTATACAGGTACCAAAAGTTACTCCTGTAATAGTACCCACTATGCAGATCAGGATGATATAACCTAATTGATTTGAAAAACTCACATTTAATGCTAAGCTTATATATGCTATTAATGCACCTATATTAAAAAGTTGTACTGTGGTAGCTGCTGCTATAGATGATGTGGCTATTTTTAGTTTGTGAGCTGGTGCTACACTAGTTCTTGCTCCTTGGAAAGATTGATTTGCTTGTATGGATGCTATTTCCTTTAGGCCAAAGAAACCTCCGTATAAACATGCCATGGCAATAAGAGTATAAAAATAATTTACACTTATATCAGGTGAATCTCTACCTATGGCCACTTCTTTAATATAGTTTGTTCTTTCAAATATATTGCTGAAATCTTTACTTGAAATAGCTTGGGGATTTTTTTGTAATATTGTTTTAATTGTGGAAGAAGTTTGTTTATATTCATCTACAAAGCTTTTTATTATGGTTTGATTAATTCCTGATTTTTTTACTACAACATTTATATCTTTATCAAAGAATATATATCCTTCAATAGCATTATCATCCAAACGTTCTTTGGCTTTATCCTTTGAGGTATATTCTATATGAAATAAATCATCATCACTTTTATTATCAGAAACTGATTTTATTACCTCTAAAAATTCTTTATTTTCCTTATACTTCTCATCTTTTACTATGGCTATATTTATAATTGAAAAATCCTCTGCACTTGATAAATTCCTCAAAGCTAGGTTAAACAATGTAGCTAGAACTATGGGAAACAGAAGTGTCCAAAACATCATCTGTCTATCTCTTACTATACATTTAATTCTATATTTATAATTATGATAAAACACTTTATTCCCCCCTTAATCTCTAAGCTCTTTACCCGTTATTTCTAAGAAAACATCATTTAACGTTGGCGGTTCTGAGTAAATTTTTCCTACATTAATATTATTATTTTTTAAATAATCTATTAAAACAACTAAGTTATTTTTCCCCCTACTTGATTTTACAACTAAATAATTATCTTCATATTCTGCATAAGTTATATTAGGAAGATTTTTCACACCTGACAGAATTTTATCATCTAGTTTAAATATTTCTACAGTGATTTTTTCACCACAGTCTATCATTGCCTTTAGCTCTTCACTACTTCCTGTTGCTATTACTTTTCCTTTATCCATGATGGAAATTCTTGTACAGATTTGCTCTACTTCTTCCATGTAGTGAGATGTGTATACTATGGTAGCTCCTTTTTTATTTAACTTTTGTATTCCTTCTAAAATATTATTTCTACTTTGAGGGTCCACCGCCACTGTGGGTTCATCCAATATTATTAATTTTGGCTTATGAGCAATTCCACAGGCTATATTTAATCGTCTAAGTAATCCTCCACTTAGTTTTTTAGGATAAAACTTTTTATAATCATTAAGTCCAACAAAATCAATAGCTTCTTCTACAAGTTTTTTACGCTTATTCTTATCTAAAATATAAAGTCCACAAAAGTAATCAATATTTTCATATACTGTTAGCTCATCAAATACAGCTACATTTTGCATTATTACTCCTATATTTCGTTTTATATCATAAGCCTCAGGTTTCATTGTTTTTCCATAAACCTCAATACTGCCCTTATCATACTCTAACAAAGATAAAATGCAATTAATTGCGGTACTTTTCCCTGATCCATTAGGTCCTAAAAGTCCAAATACTTCCCCTTCATTAACTTCTAGATTTAAGTGATTTAAAGCTAGTAAATCATCATATCTTTTTACTAGATTTTTAACATTTATAACCATACTTACTCCTCCATAAGTTTATTTTTTACTTTTCCATTTTTATACTTTTATTATATTAAATTTAGTTATACTTATTAAGTGACTAGGCTCCAAAACAAATATGACAATTGTAACAACCTAGTGCTTAAGTATGAATATAATGTTAAAATCTATATATAATCATACTTTTGTGAATTGAGGTGATATTAATATGAATAATTTAATTGATAAGATCATTATTTTCTTTATTTGTTTATCGATATACATACATAATATTGATGATGTATATATGGTTGTCCCCGTAATCATAACTATTTTTTTAAGTGCAATGATTAGCTATAAGGATAATAGTAAAGTTTTAATTTCAGTTTTTATTGTTTTTTTATTACTTTGCTTTATTGAACCACCCTTTATATTTTTTATTCCCCTTATCTGTTATGACTTGTTTTTCTATAAAATAAAATATCTATGGGCACTTTTACTTTTACCTATTTTTATAAGTTACCATATAACTAGTTTATCTAAAGCTTTGATTATTGCTTATATTTTTACAGGTTATATATTAAAATATCGTACTAAGTCTTTTGAGAATATTAAGAAAAATTATTATACTGTAAGTGATACTGCTAAGGAATTGTCCATAAAATTTGAAAGGAAAAATAGAGAGCTTTTAGAAAAACAAGACTATGAAATTAATTTAGCTACCTTGACTGAGCGTAATAGAATTGCAAGGGATATTCATGATAATGTTGGGCATCTTTTGTCTAGGTGTCTGTTACAAACAGGTGCACTTCTTGCTATTAATAAAGATGAGAATGTTGGTGAAAATCTTTCTCTTATAAAGGATACTCTTTCAGAAGCAATGGATAGTATTAGAAATAGTGTCCATAACTTGCACGAGGATGCTGTTGACCTTCAAATTGAAATACAACAACTAATTGATAATTTTAAATTTTGCCATGTGCAATTTGACTATGATATGGACCTACCTCCTGACAAAAAAATCAAATATTCCTTTATTACCATAACTAAAGAAGCTTTTTCAAATATTATAAAGCATTCTAATGCTACTGAAGTTTCAGTGTTACTCCGTGAACATCCTGCCTTATATCAACTAATTATCAAAGATAATGGAAGTAATATTAAATATAATACGGAAAATGGTATAGGTGTGAAAAACATAAGTGATAGAGTATCCTCCATGGGAGGAAGTTTGAATATTAGTACTAATAATGGATTTAGAATATTTATTTCTATTCCAAAGAATATAGAAAGGAATGTTTAAAAATATGCGTGTATTAGTTGTAGATGATGATAAATTAGTATGTGTTTCTCTAAAAACAATACTTGAAGTTGAAGAAGATATAGAAGTTGTTGGAACTAGTTATGATGGTTCTGATGCTATTGACCTTTATGAAGATTTAAAACCTGATATTTTGCTTATGGATATTAGGATGAAAAATATGACAGGGCTTGATGCTGGAGAAGCTATTTTGAAAAAAGATTCTAATGCAAAGATTCTATTTTTAACTACTTTCTCTGATGATGAGTATATAGTAAAGGCTTTGAAAATAGGCGCTAAAGGTTATATTATAAAACAAAATTTCGAATGTATTGTTCCTTCTTTAAGAGCTGTACATACTGGTCAAAACGTATTTGGTGATGATATTATTTCTAAGATACCATTCCTTCTTAATAACTCTAATGATGCGGATTTTTATTCTTTTGGTATTACACAAAAAGAGCTGGATATTATTACTCTCGTAGCAGAAGGCCTTAGTAATAAAGAGATTGCTACTAGTTTGTTTTTGAGCGAGGGTACTGTGAGGAATGCTATTACTACTATTTTGCAGAAATTAAATCTTAGAGATAGAACTCAACTGGCTATCTTTTATTATAAAAATAAGTAGTCTTAATTATTAATTTAAACCTATAAGAAACTTTTTACTACAAATCTTTGCTATATAAATAAAAAGCTGTTGCAATAAAATATGGCAACAGCTCTCTTTTTTAGTATTTATATGTTAAATACTGTTCACAGGCAATCTCTCTGTAATTATTTTTTATAATTTTGTATAACTAACTACATACAACCTTCCCATCACTAATGCTTACAATCCTATCAGCACTTTTAGCAATCTCATCATTATGAGTTATCATAACAAGCGTCTGCTTGTACTCCTCAACACAAAACTTCAACACATCAATTACTTCTTTAGTCGTTTTACTATCCAAACTTCCCGTAGGCTCATCTGCAAATATAACTGAGGGCTTATTAGCAAGAGCTCTAGCAATAGCAACCCTTTGCTGCTGTCCACCTGATAGTTCATTAGGGAATTTCTTAACTTGAGATTCTAGTCTTAGTTTATTTATTAAATCATCTATATAATCTTTATCTATCTTTCCTCCATTCATTGAAACAGGAAGTATTATATTTTCATAAACATTTATAACAGGTATTAGATTAAAACTTTGAAATATAAATCCAAACTCTTCTCTTCTTATTTTAGATAGTTTGTCATCATTTAAAGTATATAAATCTAAATCATCCATAAATACTTTTCCTTCAGTTGGTTTATCAAGTCCTGCCATACAATGTAGCAAACTACTTTTTCCAGAACCACTTTGTCCTATTATAGCTGTAAATTTATGTGGTTCTATTTCCAAGCTAATTCCATCAATAGCTCTAACTTCACTATCATTTTTTCCGTATATTTTTCTTAAATCTATAGCTTTTAAAGTTTTCATATATTATCCTCCCAATCTCTTAATCCTTCATATTGTTTCTTATTTCCTGCTCAATATCTGATTTCTTAATCCTTCACTCTCAAGTATTTTTTATATCAAAACACTTAATCGTTGTCTTTTATTCCATCAATAATATTCATATTTTTTAAATCTCTACTACTTGTCATTACTGCAATCAAGCATACTCCTACAGTTATTATGAAAAATGCTATTGATTCCTTAACTGGGAATGTGAAATTCATAAAGCTTTCTATTCCATAGTTTTTATAAGCATTATTATTCCAATTTACAAATTTAATTAAGTTTGTTATGGATGGAATTAAGGCAATTATAAAACTTAACATGGCATATGATAAGGCTTCAAAAGTAATCATCTTCTTCATATCTTTTACACTCATTCCTAAAGCTCTAAGCGTTGCTATTTCCTTTTTTCTTATTAACAAATTAGTTTTTATTGTACAGAAAATATTAATTCCTGCTATTATTAAAACAAGTGTTATTGTTGATATTTGTGTCTTCATATAATCTTTTCTAGAGCTTTCTTGCATCTCATTGAAACTTAGTTTGCTTTCAAACTGAGATAATTGAATGCTATTAGAAACTTCTTCTACTTTTTTATTTACAACTTTATCATTATGATCTTCTAAATTTATACCTAATTTAGTGTATTTTTTCTCATTAGTAAGGTATTTAGCATGATTATTAGAACTTACTATTTCAAAATTTCGTCCTAAACTTCCATCTCCCTTAGACATCCAGTCTGATGTTAAAATTGCACATACTCTTACTTTACTTTCCTTATATACTGTTTCATTATTTTTTATAGTTGGAACTTTTATAGTTAAAATATCTCCTATTTTTATGTTTGTAAAAACATTTTTATTAGTGTCTGGATCATTTTCATCATAAAAATAATTATATACTGCTACATTTGGATAATGATTTGTTACTTTGCCTAAATTATCTGAATTTCCTTCTTGAACAAAGTTTTTCAGTGTATTTTTTATATAGTCATTTCCATATAATTTCAAATCCATTTCATATTCCATTTTATCTTTTTCTTTAACTTGGCTTAAATTTGTAAAATCTTTATTTACTTTATAATTTTTATAGTCAAAGAATCCATTTGCTATTTGTACAGGATTTATATCTTTTACACCATCTATATTTTTTAATTTGTTTACATCATTATCACTATACTTCACCACATCTAAATCTGAATTTGGCCCAAACCCTATGGTAATATCATATCTTTTTTGCATATCAGCAATTTTATTATCAACCTCATTTTGCATGCTTGAGAATGTTGTTAAAAATACATATCCTCCCAGTGCAATTGATATGATTGATATAAAAGCTCTACTTTTATTTCTTCCAATATTTTTAAGTCCCATGAATCCGTAAAATCCAAATATTTTATTGAAAAGTCTACCAAGTCCAAAACTTCTACCGCCACTTTTAAATCTATCACTTTGCTTTGTTGCTTCAATAGATGATATTTTACCTACTTTATATATAGGTATAATACAAGAAGCAAATACAGAAAATGCACCTGTGATTATGGCTTTTATAACATTTTGGGAACTTACATATAACTTTGGCTTCATTAGCGCTTCTTCATATAGCGAAGGATTGAAATTGTTAATTCCCACATATGAAAATGCAACACCAAATATAAGTCCAAGTATTATTCCTGCAACCATTATGATTAATCCTTGATACATTATCATTCTTCTTACATTTCTTTTGTTTGCGCCTATTAATCTAAGCATTCCCATTTCTTCCATTGTTTCATTTAGTGTTATGTTAAAAAGATTAAATACAAAAATAGCTGCTGTAATTATAATTAGTATTTCTCTTTTAAAAGCTCCTGGATCTTCTTTTTCTATTTTTTTGTTCATTAATTGACGTACAAGAGGCATGTTTGGTGTATAAGTAGCTTCTTTTAAATTATTTTCTCTCATAATTCTATTAGCTTGTCCATCGATACCCTGCCATCCACTATTTAGAGTTAAAACACTATTGTAAGTCATTGTATTTTGTGGAATTATATTATCTTTTTCATTATTTCCATAAGTAAAAGCTTCAAAAGGAATATTGATATCATAAAAATCATAAAACCCTTCAGGCTTTTCTATAATTCCCACAAGTTTAAATTTTCTATCTTCAGTATAAATTTTATTGTTTCCTTGTGAATCTTTATATTTTTTCTTTATTTTGAAATTCAAAGTGGAATTTAATTTGTATGGTATATTCATTGCTTCTAAGGCATCTTTTTCCATTACTATTTCATTATTGTTCTTTGGAAATCTACCTTTTGAAAGTTTTCCAGACTTACTTTTTACATAATGTTCATCTGCTGATTTTAGAGGAAATGAATTTCCTTTTTTATCTACTATATTACCTAGGTTTTCAACTATAGTAATTTTTGATACACCTTCATCTTTGCTTATTTTTTTAGTGTCAGAATCCTTTAAATTATTAAATTCTAAATGATATCCTCCATAAAGTTTGTATATTGCCGCAACATCATTATTGTGTTGCGAATCTTTTATAACACTGGTTCCAAATATTAAAGCCACACCTAGGGCAACACCTAATGTTAATAAAGATGTTCTAAGTTTATTTTTCTTTAAATATGCCAGCGACATTTTCAAATATATTCCCATAAAATCCTCCTCTTTTGTTATGAATTATTATAAATACCAATATATCTATTAATTTTCTAACTTAAAATTTATTTTCTTTACTTATTCAATTTACTTTTTTATTCAATATTATTATTTGTTATCTGGTTTATTTAATCTTATTGGCGGATGCTTTACACTACTTAGTTCATCATAACTTTTCAAAAGTCTATTATTATCACTTAAATCATAAATTTGTAACAAAACTTTATTTATAGGCAAAGCATGATAATTATCGCTATAAAAATAGTGATATTCATGATTTGGATCGTCTTTATAATGTACTTTATAAAGAATCCCATAATAAGTTGCTTTTTTAGCTTTTTCTTTTGTAACCTCTTTTATATTATCTTGCGATATTTTTTGTTCTACCATATATCTACTAATACGCTCGTTAGCATCATTCCAAGGCTTGAAGTAATTATCATATACAAGAAGCCCTGTAATTACTACAATTAACATAACTAAAATAGCTTTATATTTTTTCATTATAATCCTCCTTATTTTATGACAAATTCCTTCTGAACTTTTAACTCTAAAGTTTTAGTTAATTTATCAATTTTATTTATCCTAATAATCATGTCACCCATATTAGCTATTTCCACATTACCATCACCTTCATTAAATACTTTTTCAATTTCATCAAAAAACTCTTTCTCAGTTAATTTGATTTCTGTTAATGACTCATATATGTTATAGATAGCTCTTACAAATTTATCATTTTCTGATAATTTTTCATCAGTTAAAAAGTCCTTAACACAGTGAATAGATAGAATTTCCTTATTTTCTTTCTCATCTTTTGTCATAGAATAATTTAAAACTTGTTTAGGTTGATTTTTAGTTAGTTCTAAATTTCCCAAAGATAAAATAAAGCTACCATCTGAATAAGCTTCAACTACTCTAAGTCCACTTTTTGATATTGCTTTTGAAATTCTCTTTGATAAATCTTTTTTTAGGTCAGATATTTCTTCTACTGTATATGTTTCTTTATCTATATTAGGTAAAGAAGGTGTGCATCCTACCATTAAACTAGAAGTTACACTTATAGCTATTAACGCAGCTAGCATAAATCTTTTCACTTTCATATAATCCTCCTTGTTTTATATCCCCTTAAATTTGTAATCCATTGCTCAAAATTCCATTCGCCTGAGCGACGTGTCGGCGAAATACTTCATGTCGTCAATGATATCTACTCGTTACCACTTCAAACAAATCCGTTACTTAAAAAGGGATGTTATCTTTTGCTATTAAAAGATAACATCCCTGTTATTTAGTATCAATATATATGCCCCAACTGGTAGGTTAATGGACCCAACTGTCAGTATTTAAGTAACAAATATATCCTTATCAGTAATAATGGTATATTGTTTCTCATATAAATGTGATAAATTTTATTTAAGTGGTATGTATATATTTAGTGTGAATTTGTTTTTTTCGTCTTCAAATAATATTTCTCCTTCATATTTTTCTAAGGAGGATTTAATACTTTGAATTCCTATTCCATGTTTAAATTTGTCCATTTTGTCAGATAGTAACTTATTTTCATTAAGTTTAATCATATTAACTTTACTATTTTCACATTTAAGTACAAAGTATGATTTGGATATGGTTCCTTTTATTCTAATATATTTATTAATATTTTCATCCTGAATTTTGTCACATGCTTCTATAGCATTGTCCAAAATATTAGCAAATATGCTGGACACATCTATAGGCTTTATAAAATCAACTTTTGAAAAGTTTATATCACAAATAAACTTAATGCCTTTTTTGCTACATATTTCACTTTTTTCAGTTATTATAATGTCTAATATCATGTTTCCTGTATTATAAATAGATTTAAATTCTTTAATTTCACCTTTTAAATTATTTACATACTCATTAACTTCTTTACTATTATTTTTCAGATTATCTATGGTACTAATATGATTATTTAGATCATGATAAAGCTTTCTAACTTTCATATGTGATTCTTGAACACTTAAGTAATGTTCATATTGCATATCCAATTTATTTTTCATTAATTCCTTTTGAGATTTTATTTTATTGTCTTTTATTACTTTTACAAACAATAATATAATAACTATGGTACTGGCTAATATTAATTTTGGAGTTACTATATGATCAAGTATATACTTATCTGAGCTCAAGCCATATCTCTCAAGTTTTTTTGATATATAACTTACTATTATATTTATTAAATTAACCATTAACGCTAAAGATAGATAAATATAATTTCTTTTATCACTATCAAGTGATTGCAAATATGTATCAATAT
>NZ_JANKBY010000059.1:0-15362 GCF_024621905.1 Terrisporobacter muris | reverse complement strand
ATTTAAGTATTTATTGTCTTCCATAGGAATATCATCAAAAATAAATTGTTTTAGAACTACTACTGAGTTTTTATCATATAACCATACCCAGCCGGCATCTTTATATTTTCCACCTTTTGAATGAACCTCGTCGATTATAGGGAATTGACCTTGTTTAATAGTACCATTTTTTGAAAGAATATTATATGCTGATGTACCTAAATTTAATAATTCTATAGATCCCATATTAGTACTTACGCAAGGAAGTAAAGATTTTATTAAATTAGGATAATCTGATATGGAGGTGCTCTTTAATTTTGATGCTACTCCCATTATTACTTTTCTCTGTCTGCCATCTCTATAAATTGCACTGTCTATGTCTCTAATTCTACAATAAGATATGGCTTGATAACCAGTTAATGTTTGCATACCAGATCCTGGAATTAACTTCATTTCACCTTTGTTAGGATTATCATAAGACTCATATGTAGATGGTATGAGCTTATTTACTGCTTTCATTTCTTTTTCTGTTATATCTACTTCCACTCCTCCAATTTGTGTGATTACATCCATTAAACCTTCAAAGTCAATTTGAATAAATTTATCAATTTCTATACCAAACTCATTACTTATTGTTTTAAATAATAATTGTTCTTTACCCCAAAAGTAAGAGGCATTAAGTTTACCCATACCTTCCCCTGGTATTTCAACGTAAGTATCACGTGCTAGAGAAGTTAATTTCACACTACTGTGGGTATTATCAATAGTAAGTATCATCATACAGTCAGATCTGTATGCACTTTCATTTTCTCTACCATCAGTTCCGAGTAATAATATGTTGGTAACACCATCTATTTGTTCACTAGTATTTACATTATTTATTTTGTAATAAAGAAATCCAAAAAGTGCAATAGGTAATAATAAAAGTATTAAAACTAAAGCTATAATAATTTTTTTTCTACGCGACATATTTTCACCCCTTTATAATAGAACTAAAAATATAATTTATATAAAGTACTTAATAATTTAAAGAAATATTATTGTTATTAAGTAAATACTCATTATCTTCCATGTCTATATCATTATATATAAAATCTCGAAGTACACATATAGAATTAGTGTCATACAACCATACCCAGCCTGAATTACCATATACACCACCTTTTGAATGTATCTCATCTGTAATAGGGAATTCCCCTTCCTTTAAAGCGTTTTTTAATGATTTACCAGATAAAATGTTGTGTCCTGTATATGCAAGACTAGTAATTTCATTAGATGTTAAATTTGTAGTAACATAAGGAGTTATAGCATCTATTAGTTCTGGATATTTTGTAAATGATACATTTTGATATTTTTTCATAATGGCATTAATGACTTTTCTTTGTCTACCATCTCTAAATATGGCGCTGTCACTTTTTCTAATACGACTGTAAGATAGAGCTTGATATCCATTTAGAGTTTGTTTTCCTGGCTCTTTTATTAATTCCATCTCTCCTTTGTTAGGATTTTTACAGAACTTATAGCATTCTGGAATGAATTTGTTAACTTCTTTTATTTCTGATTCCTTTATATTTAGCTGAATACCATCTAAAGCATAAATAATATCCATTAAAGAAGTAAAGTCTACAATAACATATTTATCAAGACCTATACCAAATTCATTTTCAATAGTTTCAAATAAAAGATCTTCTTTTCCCCAAAAATAAGCTGTATTTAATTTTCCTTTATCTCTTCCTGGAATACTAACATAAGTATCCCTTGCTAAAGAAGTAAGTTTAATATTTTTATTTTTGTTATCAATAGTTAAAATAATCATAGAGTCTGTTCTAAAAGCAGTTTCATTTTTTCTACCATCAGTTCCAAGCAATAAAATATTAGTTATTCCATCAACTTCTTTAATTTTAGACTTATAAGTTGATGCTACTGTTACATCTTTTAATTTGTATTGTACATATCCGTAAATTGATAAAGGTATTATAATTAAAATGGATATTATACATAAAACAACCTTTTTATATTTTGACATTTTCCTCACCCAATCTGATTTATATTTATAGTAAAAATTATAACAATACAAATATACAAGGGCAAGAAATAATTGAATAATTTTCCAATTTACGAGTTTAATCCTTATGAAAATCAATATTAAAGTTATTTAACAAAATATTTGTAATCGCTTTCAAAATGGTAATAAATGGAATATAATTATAGTGACAGTGTGTCAAAAAATTAATAGGGGGAAATAAAGGAATGAAAAAGATCTTATCTGTTTTACTATCTTGCGTTCTAGGATTTGGTTTAGTTGCATGTAATAATTCATCATCAGATGAATCTAGTAGTAAAGGTAAAGAAATTGCAATGATAACTGATATAGGAACAATAGATGACAAATCATTTAACCAAGGTACATGGGAAGGTATAGTGGCTTATGCTGAAAAAAATAACATTACGCATGAGTATTACAAACCAACAGAACAGTCTACTGATGCATATTTGGCATCTATAGATTTAGCTGTTAAAGATGGGGCTAAGGTAGTAGTTACTCCAGGATATTTATTTGAAGAACCTATATACATAGCACAAGACAAATACCCAGATGTTAATTTCATATTAATTGATGGAAATCCACATGATAAATCTGGTAAAGATTATAAAACAAATAAAAATACTGTAGGTATTGTATTTGCAGAAGAGCAATCAGGATACTTAGCTGGATATGCAGCTGTAAAAGATGGATATACAAAACTTGGATTTATGGGTGGTATGGCAGTACCAGCAGTTACTCGTTATGGATATGGTTTTGTACAAGGTGCAGATGATGCTGCTAAAGAAATGGGAATTGATAAAGTTGATATGAAATATCATTATACTGGAGGATTTGATGCTACTCCAGAAGTTCAAACATTAGCTTCATCTTGGTATACTGATGGAACTGAGGTAATATTTGCATGTGGTGGTGCTGTAGGTAACTCTGTAATGTCTGCTGCTAAAGCAATCGATGGTAAAAAAGTTATAGGTGTTGACGTTGACCAAAGTAGTGAATCTGATACAGTAATAACTTCTGCAATGAAAGGTTTATCATCAGCAGTAACACAAACATTAGAAGAATATTATAATGATAAGTTCCCAGGGGGAGAATCTTTAGTACTAGGTGCAGATAAAGACGGTGTTAAACTTCCTATGGAAACTTCTAAATTTGAAAAATTTACTCAAGCAGATTACGATAAAGTTTATAAAGATTTAGCAGATGGAAAAATCAAACTTCAAAAAGATGATGTTAAAAAAGCAACAGATCTAGATGTTAGTGTTGTGTCTGTAAAAGTAGTAAAATAAGTATATTTTTATAAACTAGTAAAAAGTCAGTTCTTTTGAGCTGACTTTTTTACATACTAGAATATTACCAAAATTTGTAAAAAAACTTTTTTTCTTGTATAATTATAATAAACAAATATTTAGTAAGGAGATATATATGGAACATATAATAGAAATGCTACATATAACTAAAGAATTTCCTGGAATAATAGCAAATGACGATATTACTTTACAACTAGGCAGGGGAGAAATACATGCTTTATTAGGAGAGAATGGAGCAGGAAAGTCTACACTTATGAGTGTGTTATTTGGTTTGTATCAGCCAGAGCAAGGTATAATTAAAAAAAATGGAAAAGTAGTAAACATAAAAGATCCAAACGATGCAAATGATTTGGGTATAGGTATGGTTCATCAACATTTTAAATTAGTTCATAACTTTACTGTATTACAAAATATAATTTTAGGTGTGGAAACTACAAGTCATGGACTTTTAAAAATGGATGATGCCAGAAAAAGAGTTATGGAATTATCGGAGAAATATGGATTAATGGTTGATCCAGATGCCATTATAGAAGATATAACAGTTGGAATGCAACAACGTGTAGAAATATTAAAAATGCTATATAGAGATAATGAAATACTAATATTTGATGAACCAACGGCAGTACTTACACCTCAAGAAATAGAAGAGCTAATGAAAATAATGAGAAGCTTAGCTAATGAAGGAAAATCTATTTTATTTATTACACATAAATTAAATGAAATAAAAGCGGTGGCTAATAGATGTACAGTTCTTAGAAAAGGAAAATATATTGATACTGTAAATGTAAATGAAGTCACAAAAGAAGAGTTATCAGAAATGATGGTAGGACGTAAAGTAAACTTAAATATAGAAAAAGGTTCCAAGCAAAGTGGAGATACTGTATTGGAAGTTAAAAATCTATCTGTAAATTCAAAAGTAAATAACAAAAAGCTTGTTGATAATGTATCTTTTAGTGTGAAAAAAGGTGAAATTGTATGTATAGCAGGGATTGATGGAAATGGTCAGTCAGAACTAGTATATGCTCTAACAGGACTGGGTCCAATAAGTAGTGGAAGTATTATTTTAGATGGAAGTGACATTACCCATGATAGTATTAGAAAGAGAAATATGAAAGGAATGGCACATATACCTGAAGATAGACATAAAGATGGATTAGTTTTAGATTATACATTAGGTGAGAATCTTATGTTAAAAAGATATTATACAAAGGATTACCAAAATAAAGGATTTATAAATTTTCAAAATGTAGATAAATATACAAATAAATTAATTAATCAATATGATATTAGAAGTGGTCAAGGTACGAAAACTAGTGCAAGAAGTATGTCTGGAGGTAACCAACAAAAGGCTATTATAGCTAGAGAAATTGATTTAGATCCACAAATATTGATAGCTGTACAACCTACTAGAGGTTTGGATGTTGGTGCCATAGAGTATATACACAAACAATTGATAGAAGAAAGAAATAGAGAAAAAGCTATTTTACTTGTTTCATTGGAGTTAGACGAGGTAATGAATTTAAGTGATAGAATACTAGTAATTTATGAAGGTAAAATAGTGGCAGACTTAAATCCAGAAGAAGTAACAGTTCAGGAATTAGGTTTATATATGGCAGGGTCAAAAACACAACTTAAAAGTGAGGTGAGTGCTCATGAATAAGTTAAATAAACTTATACGTAGCAATGGATTTAATAATGCAATGTCTTCTATATTTGCCATACTAATAGGACTTGCTTTTGGTTTTATAGTTTTATTAATAAGTGATCCATCTCAGGCAGTAAATGGATTTTGGATAATACTTCAAGGTGGATTTAGTACGGGAGCAAAGGGAATAGGTCAAGTTTTTTATTTTGCTACACCATTAATACTTACTGGACTTTCTGTTGGATTTGCATTTAAAACAGGATTGTTTAACATAGGTGCCCCAGGTCAATTTATAATGGGAGCATTTGCAGCTGTATTTGTAGGAGTTAGATGTACTTTTTTACCAGCACCATTTCATTGGATGGTAGCATTACTTGCTGCAGCTATTGTTGGTGGGCTTTGGGCACTGATTCCAGGAATATTAAAGGCTTATTATAATGTACATGAAGTTATAGCAACTATAATGATGAACTATATAGGAATGTATTTATGTAATATGTTAGTTAAATTATTTATATATGATTCTAACAAATCATTGTCTATGAATTGCTTAGAAAGTGCTGATTTACCAAAATGGGGACTAGATAATATCTTTTGTAATGTTACGGGTAATTACAAAGATATATCCACAGTAAATGGAGGAATAATCATTGCTATTTTTGTAGCTATTTTAATTTATATTGTATTGAATAAAACAATTTTTGGATATGAGCTAAAAGCTTGTGGATTCAACTCAAGTGCTAGTAGATATGCAGGTATAAATGAAAAAAGAAATATTGTTTTATCTATGGTAATATCAGGAGCTCTTGCAGGTCTAGGTGGTGGACTTCTTTATTTATCAGGAGCAAATGGTAGACATATTAAGGTGGTAGATGTTTTAGCAGTTGAAGGATTTAATGGAATACCTGTAGCATTGCTTGGTCTATCAAATCCAATAGGAATAATATTCTCTGCAATATTTATATCTTACTTAACACTTGGAGGAAACTACTTACAAACACTTAACTTTATGCCAGAAGTAATAGATATTATTATAGCTTGTATAATTTACTTTAGTGCTTTTGCATTATTCTTTAGATCAATATTACCAAGAATATTAAAAAAGAAAGATTCTAAAAAAGAAAAGCATTCTGAAAAACAAATTGCAGAAGCTACGAAAGGGAGTGAAGAGTAATGGATATACTATTTTTAATAGTACAACAAACGATGTTCTTTTCCATACCTTTATTAATAGTTGCACTTGGAGGAGTATTTACAGAGCGAAGTGGAGTTACAAATATAGCCTTAGATGGAATTATGATTATGGGTGCTTTTACTAGTATTTTATTTATTAATATGATGCAAGACAAAATGAGTGGTCAATTTCTATTAATTATTGCCATACTTATTTCTGTAATAACAGGAATGATATTTTCTTTATTACTGGCATATTCAGCAATAAACATGAAGGCGGATCAAATCATAGGTGGAACAGCATTAAATATGTTTGCACCAGCTTTTGCTATTTATGCAGCTAGAATGATTCAAACAAATGGGGTACAACAAATTGCTTTTGACAATACTTTTAGAATACCTTCAGTACCAATACTTGGAGATATACCAATAATAGGGGACCTATTTTTTAAGAATTGCTATATAACAACATATATAGGTATTGGAATCTTAGTAATATCTATTATAGTGCTTTATAAGACAAAGTTTGGACTAAGACTTAGAGCATGTGGAGAGCATCCTCAAGCAGCTGATTCAGTTGGTATTAATGTTTATAAAATGCGTTATGCTGGAGTATTAATTTCTGGAGCATTGGCAGGGCTTGGAGGATTAGTTTTTGTAATACCAACATCTACTAATTTTAATGCAACAGTTTCTGGATATGGTTTCTTAGCACTTGCTGTTATGATATTTGGGCAGTGGAAACCTTTAAGAGTATTATTTGCAGCATTTTTCTTTGGATTAATGAAGACTATTGCTTCAGCTTACTCTGTAATACCTTTATTATCCAGTTTAAATATACCAAGTGATGTATATAAGATGATTCCTTTTATAGCTACTTTAATAGTACTAGCATTTACATCTAAATCATCACAAGCACCAAGAGCGGTGGCACAACCATACGATAAGGGAAGTAGATAGGCAGAAAAAAAGTATTGCTTTTAAGCAATACTTTTTTTCTATCCCTTTATTCTTCTTTGTCTATAATAATAGAACTTTTCTATTAGATTAACAATTTCGTACATACCCCAAGCACAAACCGCTAACACAAATACACCCATCATGACAACATCAAGTTTAAATACTTGACTTCCATATACGATTAAATAGCCTATACCATATCTGGATACCAAGAATTCACCAACTATTACACCTACCCAAGCCATACCTATATTTATTTTAGTAAGGTTTATTAGGTTACCTATATTACCAGGCAAAATTAGTTTAAATAATATTTGACTCTTTGTAGCACCGAAACTTTTTAACATTTTAATTTTTTCTTCGTCCATATTTTTAAAATAATTATAAGCTGATAAAATTGTTATAACTATGGCAATAGCAACTGCAGTAACAACTATACCCTCAATACCTGCACCTACCCATACGATTATAATAGGAGCAAGGGCTGTTTTAGGTAGTGCATTAAGAACTACTAAGAATGGGTCTAGTATTTTAGCTAAGGTGTCTGACCACCAAAGCATTATAGCTATTAATATTCCTAAAGTACTACCAATAATTAAACCTAAAACTGTTTCATAAACTGATATCCATACATGTTTCATTAAGGTTCCGCTCGTAATATATGATATAAATAGTTTATAAATATCAGATGGTTTACTAAATAAAAAAGTACTGATAACATTGTTGTTTGCTAATACTTCCCATAATGCGAAAAAACCTATTAATAAAACTACTTGTATTATTAATATTCTAATTTTTTTAATTTTAACATCTTTTAAATATTTTTCATATTCAGCAGATTTTTTATTGAATTTCATTATTATCTAGCTCCTTCCATAATAAGTCAAAGTAAGTTTGAAATTTAGGGACTTTACGAGATTCAAATGGTGTTTTTGATTCACCAAGCCCCAAGTCTATATCATATTCACTCTTTATAGTAGAAGGACGCTTTGAGAGTACTGCCACTTTGTCACCCATTGCTATAGCTTCACTAATATCATGAGTCACCAAAATAGCCGACTTGCCCTCATTTTTGATTATCTTATAAACATCATCACTTACAAGCAATCTTGTTTGATAATCTAGCGCAGAGAAGGGTTCATCAAGCAAAAGTACATCTGGATTTACTGATAAGGTACGAATAAGTGCCACTCTTTGTCTCATACCTCCGGATAATTCTTTAGGATACATATTTCTAAAATCCCATAAGTCATAAGTTTTTAATAACTCTTCAACTCTTTCCATAGCTTTAGAATCTTTGTTTTTTTGTATTTCAAGACCTATAGTAATATTGTCCATTATACTTCGCCACTCTAGTAAATGATCCCTTTGGAACATATAGCCAATTTTTCCATCAATAATCACATCACCACTAGTAGGCTTTAAAAGTTTTGTAAGTATATTTAGGATGGTTGATTTTCCAGAACCAGATGGTCCAAGTAGTGCTAAAATTTCACCTTGTTGCAGAGAGAAGTTTATATTTTTGAGAACTTGGAGTTCTCCTTCCTTTGAATAAAAGTTTTGACAGAGGTCAGTAACCTTTATAATTTCATCCATTTAAGTCACCCCCATGAAGATTAATACTATATATTATTCTATTAATAGTTGATGGGATTTGTACCAGTTTTTAACTGAATAAATATTGATAGTTTTTAAATAGATATTAAATGATTAAATGTAATGAAAAATAACAAAACATAATAAAACAAAACAAAAAGTAATAAAAATATTAAAAAAATGTAGCGAAAGAGAATGAAAAACAATATTATTAACTTGAGGGGTGAAAAAAATTGTGGGAATTTTATGATAGTTTAATAGAGAAAATACCGGAAAATATAAAAGTAAAAGAGTTAGTTATTGGATCAGAGTTTACAATGGTAATAACTGATTATGGAGCAGGAATTAGTCGTTTATTGTATGATAAAAGATTTTCCTTTGATAAAGATATAAAGAAAAATATGTCTTTAAAAGATTTATGTAAGGGGGTAAAATCATGGAACTTTATAGAAGCTAGCTTGGGATTAGCAGCAATCAATTCTTATTATAATCAGAAACTTCAAAATAAATCCTTAAGTTTAGAAGAAATTAAACATCCATTCATTTCTATGATTGATGACTCATCTAAAAAAATTGCCATAGTTGAAGGTAGCATGGAAAATAAAAATAAAATTAAATCAAAATATGATGTAGATTTTTTTAGCAGAAAAATGGAAGAAGGAGATTATAGCATAGTAGCTTATAACTACTTAATTGAAAACTATGATACTACATATTTGGGAGGCGACTTAATAATAAATAAGCATTTAATAAAAATAGCAGAGGATTCATATAGTAAAGAAAGTATCATTTGTGATATTTCTACACCTTTATCCTTGGATTTTAGTCTACTTGGAATAAAAAATATAGGTGGATTTATAGTAAAAGACATTGATAAATGCCTTAATTTAGTGAAATTAAATGCTTCTTATGATGAAATAGCAAAAACAGGTACTATGATGAAAATAGTAGGATGTAAAGGGGATAAAATAAGTGGAAGAAAGTAATAGATATAATAAAATAATTATATTTTCTTTAATATTAATATTGATTATCTCAATACTAATATCTTTTGCCCTTGGAAAATATCCAATTGAGCCTAATCAAGTTTTTGGAATACTATTATCTAAAATTAGTAATATAGATAAATTTTGGACAGACAGTATGGAAACCATATTTTTCAAGGTTAGATTTCCAAGAATAATATTAGCTTGTTTGGTAGGGGGATGTTTAGCAGCTGCAGGTGTATCTTATCAATGCATATTCTTAAATCCTATGGCAGCACCTGATATATTAGGTGCATCTTCAGGAGCTGCATTTGGAGCCGCTTTAGCAATATATCTATATAAAGGCGGAAGACAAGTTACAATAAGCGCTTTTATATTTAGTTTAATTACTGTATTTTTAGTATACATAATAAGTCAAAGAACCAAAGGAAATAAGGTTCTAGGTTTAATATTATCAGGTATTATGGTAAGCTCATTGTTTTCATCAGGAACATCTTTTATAAAGCTTGTTGCAGACCCTAATGATCAGTTACCAGCTATTACTTACTGGTTAATGGGAAGCTTGTCGGGGACTAAAGGGGCAGATGTGAAATTTGCAATTATCCCAATGTTAATAGGCATAATACCTTTGATACTTATTAGTTGGCAAATAAACATATTAACAGTAGGAGAAGAAGAAGTAAAGACTATGGGCATAAACACCAAGCGTATAAGATTTGTAACTATTATATGCGCTACACTTTTAACTTCAGCTAGTGTGGCAGTAAGTGGAATGATAGGCTGGATTGGACTTGTAATACCACATTTGTCGAGACGATTAGTTGGAAATAATTTTGTTTATTTACTTCCAACTTCCGCCATATTTGGAGCTTCATTTTTATTATTAGTAGATAATGTATCTAGAAATCTATGGACTAGTGAAATACCAATAGGAATATTAACGTCATTTATCGGCGTACCATTTTTTATTTATTTGATTACAAGAAGGGGTGATTAATAATGATTTTAGAAGTTAAGAACCTTACTTATTCTTATAGAAATCATAAAGTGCTTAATAAGGTGTCCTTTGATGTAAAAGATAGTCAGTTATTATGTATTTTAGGTCCAAATGGAGCTGGAAAAAGTACAATGTTTAAGTGCATACTTCAGCTATTAAAAGATTATAATGGAGAAATATTATTAGATAATAAAAACTTAAAAAATTATAAAATTCAAGAACTATCAAGAAAAGTTGCTTATATACCTCAATCTCATAACCCTGTATTTAGTTATTCTGTTACAGAAATGGTACTAATGGGTACTACATCACAAATTTCACCTATGTCTAAACCTAGCAAGGAACAAATTAAAATAGTTGAAGAATCATTAGATAAAATAGGGATTTCTTATTTAAAAGATAGAAATTTTATTAATTTAAGTGGAGGAGAAAGACAACTTGTTTTAATTGCAAGAGCTTTAGCTCAAAGAGCAAAAATACTTGTTATGGATGAACCAACATCAGACTTAGATTATGGAAATCAAATTAGGGTGCTAAATACAGTAAAACAATTAACAAAAGAAGGATATATAATCATACAGTCAACACATAATCCAGACCAAGCCTTTTTGTATGCAGATAAGGTTTTAGCTTTATACAATCACAAAGTCTTAGACTTTGGAACACCTAAGTACATAATTAATTCAGGACTAATAAAAAAATTATACAACGTAGATGTGGAATTAAATAGCTTATATGATGATAAGATCAGAATCTGTATACCAAAAAGTGTAATAATATAAAAATATCTAAGGGGGAGTAAGATGAAAAAGAAATTAATATCACTATTATTGATATTATGTTTATCAATAACATCTTTAGTGGGATGCTCATCATCTAATGATGAAAAAGAAAAGGAAAGTAAAAAAACAATAAAATTCACTGATTCAGTAGGGCGGGAAGTTGAAATTCCATCAAATATTGAAAAAATAGCTCCATCAGGAAGCTTAGCACAAATTGTACTGTTCTCAGTGGCACCAGATAAATTAGTTGGTTTGTCTGGAGAATGGTCAGAGGACTCTAAGGACTACATAGATAAAAAATATACAGAGTTGCCTATATTTGGACAATTTTATGGTAAGGGTGACTTAAATATGGAAGCTCTTGCAGCTGCAGAGCCACAATTAATTATTGATATAGGTGAGAAGAAAGATGGTATGAAAGAAGATTTAGATTCTATACAAGAACAAACAGGAATCCCTACTATATTTGTGGAAGCAACAACTGCTAATATGTCAGATTGTTACACTACATTAGGTAAAATATTAAATGTAGAAGATGATGCTAAAATATTGGCAGATTATTGTAAAATTACTTATGATTCTACTGTAGAAACTATGGAAAAAATAGGCGATAAAAATAAAGTAAATCTTGTTTATTGCTTAGGTGATACAGGAACTAATGTAATAGCAAAAGGTTCTTTCCATTCAGAAATTATAAACTTACTTGCAAACAATGTGGCTGATCTTAAAGAACCATCAAGCAAAGGTGATGGAAATGAAGTTTCATTGGAACAGTTGTATATATGGAATCCAGATGTAATAATATTTGCTCCACAAAGTTTATATAGCCAAGTAGGAAATCAAAGTGAGTGGCAAAAACTAAAAGCAATATCTAGTGGTAAATACTATGAAGCGCCAAGTATACCATATAACTGGATGGGATTTCCACCTTCTGTAAATAGATATATGGGAATGATTTGGTTATCTGAAACACTTTATCCAGAAGAATTTAATTATGATTTACAAGAAAAAACTAAAGAATTCTACAAATTATTCTATCATGCTGATTTAAGCGATGAACGATATAACGAATTAACTAAAAATGCTATTAAATAATTGTATTTATTAAAAACAATAAGAAAGTAGGGTCCTCCTACTTTCTTTTAAAAAGGGGAATTAATATGAAACTAATAACAGTGGCAGGACCACCATCATCAGGAAAAACATCAGTTATTCTTCATTTAATAAAATCATTAGAATTAGAAAAGGAGAAGGTTGGAGTTGTTAAATTTGACTGCCTTACATCTTTTGATCATATTAGATATGAAGAAAATAATATACCTGTTGAAATTGGACTTTCTGGAAAGATTTGTCCGGATCATTTTTTTATTAGCAATATTGAAGATGCACTTTATTGGTCTGAAAAATTGAAGCTGGATATTTTGATTACTGAAAGTGCAGGACTCTGCAATAGATGCTCACCATACATAAAAACTATACCAGCTGTATGCGTAATTGATAATTTATCGGGAATAAACACACCTAGAAAAATTGGACCAATGTTAAAATTTGCCGATATTGTTGTAATAACTAAAGGTGATATAGTATCACAAGCTGAGAGAGAAGTTTTTTCCTTTAATGTACGACAAGTAAATTCTAAAGCAAAAATAATTTTTATAAATGGTATAACAGGACAAGGAATACTTTTATTAAAAAAATACTTAGGAGATATAAAAGATATAACAACTCTTAGAGAAAAACAATTACGTTTTACTACACCAGCTTCTGTATGTTCTTATTGCACAGGAGAAACTAGAATTGGTGAATCTTATCAAATGGGAATGATAAAGAAAATGGAGTTTAATTATGAGAAATAATAATTATGAAGAAATACTTAATATGACCATAGGGGAGATTGAGAATAATTATCCTATGGCTTTTGATTTTTTCTTAAATTACAATTTAAGTTACGTGAATAAAAATATTATTTTTAAGGATTTAATAGAGTCTTTAAATGATGAGTTTTATATTAATTTTGGTATGGAAAAAGAAGAATTATATACTAAACTAATTGAGTTCTTAAAGGAATTTGCTCAAAATATAGAAATTGTAAACATAGATAGTATTACAATTAATGGTGGCTACAACAAATTAAAAGAAGAAGAACAAAACTCCATAACGATTTATCCAGGAGAGATCATAAGTATTGTTGGGCCTACAGGTTCTGGTAAAAGTAGATTGCTAGAAGATATTGAGTGCTTAGCTCAAAGAGATACTCCAACAAATAGACAAATATTAATAAATGGTAAAATTCCAAGTGATGAAACACGATATGACATGGATGGAAAGTTAGTTGCTCAACTTTCTCAAAATATGAATTTTGTAATGGATTTAACAGTAGAAGAATTTTTACAAATGCACTCAAAAAGTCGTTTTTGTAAAAATCAAGATGACATAGTAAAAAAATGCTTTCATTACGCTAATAAATTGGCAGGAGAAGAATTTGAGCTAAGTACAAAAATAACTCAATTATCAGGAGGTCAATCAAGAGCTCTTATGATATCAGATACAGCTTATATGAGTTATTCTCCAATTGTTCTAATTGATGAAATTGAAAATGCTGGAATAGATAGAAAAGAAGCTATAAGGCTTTTATCAAGAAAAGATAAAATAATTTTAATTTCAACTCATGATCCTATCTTAGCTTTAAATGCTAATAAAAGGATTGTTATTAAAAATGGTGGAATCTCCAAAATTATTACTACTACTAAAGAAGAAAGAGAAAGTCTTGAATATATAGAAAACTTAGATAATATTTTATTGGATTTAAGAAACAAAGTTAGAAATGGTGAAATTTTAAATAAAAAAGATATAGAATGCGTTCTTTTGGGAGAAGGTGAAGGAGTTTGTGGAAGCTTTATGATGATTTAATAGAGGGAATTCCAAAGGATATACTTGTGGAAGATATGGTTGTAGGTCAATATAATTCATTGGTAAAAAGCAGTGTGGGGAGTGGAATAGGTCTTGTTTATTATGATGAAAGCCGACCACCTGACTTTGTAAAAGAGTTTAAAGGAAAAGCTTTATATGAAGTTGCAAAATGTATTAAATCATGGAATTTAACAGAAGCAGGCATAGGGTTAGCTGCAATCAATTCTTATTATAATAGTATTGAAGTTGTTAAATCAAGAAATATAAAATTAAATAATAATAACTTTGTAGAAGATAGAATCAACGATCCTTTTATTTCTTATCAAAATCTTATAAGAGGAAAGAAAGTATCTGTTGTGGGGCATTTTCATTACTTGGAACAATTATTTGAACCTGTATGTGATTTATCAATAATAGAAAGTGAAAATATAATTGGAGATTATCCAGAAACAGCGGCACCATATATTCTTCCAAGTCAAGACTTTGTATTTTTACCTTGTTATTCTATCTGTGATAAAACATTGCCTTGGTATTTAGAATTAAGTAAAAATGCTTATGTAGTTTTAGTTGGTCCAGCTACAACTATGTCACCAGTGCTATTTGATTATGGAATAAATGATTTATCTGGATTTGTAATTAAAGATGATAATAAGGCTATGAGCATAATAAGTGGAAATGAGAGAAATAACATGTTTTATAGCACAGGTCAAAAGATAAACTTAAAATATGGAGGAAATATTTAAATATGAGAATGAATTGGAATGATACCACTATAAAATCATTTGTAAGTGCAAGTGAATACACTGGTTTTCATGAAGAATTGGCTAATCAAATAAGGCCATATATTAAAAATAGTAAAACTTTGTGTGATATAGGGTGTGGGTTAGGTCTTATTGATATGCATTTAAGTAAAGACTTAGATTATATTACCTGTGTTGATATAAATGAAAATGCAATTAATTACTTAGAAAAATCTATAA
>NZ_JANKBY010000599.1:0-1036 GCF_024621905.1 Terrisporobacter muris | reverse complement strand
GGGCTGCTTTAGCCGATGTAGTACCTACTATGGAAAATTCATTCAGGGTTTTAACTATTCTATCTATTGTACTTAACATAACACCTACACTTTTAGAATTAAAAAAAGAATAGTCGCTTTTTTAATAAATTGAGCACATTACATATTGAATTAAAGGAGATATATATTAAAATGAGAAACAAATGGTTTTGTTACATAAAAATTGATGAAGAAAACAATTCAATAATAACATCTGGTATGACATTTAAAGATTTTATAAGTGGAATCAATCAAAAACCCAAAAATATGCTGATACTAAAGGGATTTCCATATAATTGTAGTTGGTGTAAAGAACTTGGATTAGAGTATATTACTCCTGAGAAAATGGAAGATTTTTTACAGGAAAATGTATATCATTATGGTGATTTTTGTTGGATAGATTTTCAAGATAAAGAAAATCTTAATTTTGTCACCAAACAAGAACTTGCTGAATTGCTATATTTAAGCCATAAAAAAATTCCATTGCAAAATTTTCAATTTAATACTTTGAAAAATAGATATGTATATCTATGTCATGATGACGATTATATTGTTAATATATATATGCAATCACTAGAAGAATATAAAGATATTATTCAATATAAGATATTAAGTGAATTAAAAGGGAGGAAAAGGTCAATTGAACCTATTCCGGAGTATATAATTGATAAATTATATGACTTATTCAAGGAAGGGTATGCTTTTGACTTTGAAAATGCCTATAATACTGGTGTTAGAGTATTGCCTATAGGAGAGATACATGGAGTTGAAACTATTCATTCAAAGCTTGATAGACAAAGGAATATCCCTGGAGCTGGAATATGCGTTGATTATAATCCTAAAACTAAAAAATGGAAAATTTATTAATATAGATTTTAGTTCTTAATATTAATATAATGCGAATTAAGAATATTTTTGATATCATATAGATAAGTCTGAATTTATGGAGATAATATAATGAAAAAAACAAGTAAAAATATGGCAATAGGTATGTCACTTGGAATGTGTTTTGGTGCTT
>NZ_JANKBY010000598.1:0-1046 GCF_024621905.1 Terrisporobacter muris | reverse complement strand
TTAAATCTATATAAATACGCTTATTATAATAAAATATTGCATTAAATTAAGAAGGGAAAATATATATGTCAAAACTAAAAAAAATTATAATTACGCTATTAGCTTTATTAGTCGCTATACCAGTTTGTGTATTTGGATACACTTATTATAAGTTAAATTCAATACATGAAGACACTGATTATGAATCAAAATTAGAGGATGTTAAGGGTATAACTAATATCCTATTGACTGGTACTGATGCTAGACCTGGTGAAACAGCTTCTAGAACCGATTCTATGATGATTCTTACTATAGATAATGTTCATAAGAGTGTAAAGCTTACTTCTTTAGCTCGTGATACTTATGTTCAATTACCAGGAAGAAGTCCAGGAAAGCTAAACACAGCTTATTTTTGGGGCAAAGAGCCTATGCTATTTGAAACTATAGAAAATGAATTTGGTATAGGAATTGATAAAATTATACAAGTTGATTTCAACTCTTTAATGAGCATAGTTGATATGCTTGGTGGTGTAGAAGTTAATATACCACAAAACAATTTATCTGAAATTAATAAATATGCTAAACAATGCTATGACTTATATAATTCATCAAATAAAGGTAATTTTAAACAAATTAATTCTGCTGGAAAACAAACACTAAATGGATATCAAGCATTAGGTTTCTCTCGCGTTAGAAAAGTAGATACTGCTATAGCTAGAGACGAAAGACAACAAGAGGTACTTATGGCAATTACCGATAAATTAAAATCAATGTCCCCTACTAAATATCCTAAACTACTAAATACTTTACTACCTTATGTAAAAACTAATTTAGATAGTAATGAGATACTAACGCTAGGCATTACTGCATTAGGCATAATAAATAATAGTAATGATATTAAAACAGCAGAGTTCCCTATAATTGATAATGTTCATGTTAAGGGTGGAATTTATAAAAACGCAGGATGGGTTTGGCTATATGATAAAAATTCAACTGTTGTTCTTCAAGATTTTATATATAAAGATATAAATATGGAAGATAATGAGTACTTAAAAGATAATAGTAAC
>NZ_JANKBY010000597.1:0-1050 GCF_024621905.1 Terrisporobacter muris | reverse complement strand
GCGATATAAACCTTTAGGTTTATTTTGGTCAAGTCCTCGACCTATTAGTATCAGTAAGCTACATATGTTACCACACTTCCACCTCTGACCTATCAACCATGTAGTCTTCATGGGGTCTTAACCTTGCGGTGGGAAATCTTATCTTGAAGTAGGCTTCGCGCTTAGATGCTTTCAGCGCTTATCCTTTCCGTACTTAGCTACCCAGCTATGCCCTTGGCAGAACAACTGGTACACCAGCGGTACGTCCATCCCGGTCCTCTCGTACTAAGGACAGGTCTCCTCAAATTTCCTACGCCTGCGACGGATAGGGACCGAACTGTCTCACGACGTTCTGAACCCAGCTCGCGTACCACTTTAATGGGCGAACAGCCCAACCCTTGGGACCTACTACAGCCCCAGGATGTGATGAGCCGACATCGAGGTGCCAAACCTCCCCGTCGATGTGGACTCTTGGGGGAGATCAGCCTGTTATCCCCAGGGTAGCTTTTATCCGTTGAGCGATGGCCCTTCCATGCGGTACCACCGGATCACTAAGTCCGACTTTCGTCCTTGCTCGACCTGTATGTCTTGCAATCAAGCTCTCTTCTGCCTTTACACTCTACGTACGATTTCCGACCGTACTGAGAGAACCTTTGAGCGCCTCCGTTACTTTTTAGGAGGCGACCGCCCCAGTCAAACTGTCCACCTGACAGTGTCCCACTACCTGATTCAAGGCAGCTGGTTAGAATCCCAGTACTACAAGGGTGGTATCCCAAGGATGGCTCCACACAGACTGACGTCCATGCTTCATAGCCTCCCACCTATCCTGTACATGTAGCACCGAGACTCAATGTCAAGCTACAGTAAAGCTCCATGGGGTCTTTCCGTCCTGTCGCAGGTAACCGGCATCTTCACCGGTATTACAATTTCACCCAGTCTGTTGTTGAGACAGTGCCCAAATCGTTACGCCTTTCGTGCGGGTCGGAACTTACCCGACAAGGAATTTCGCTACCTTAGGACCGTTATAGTTACGGCCGCCGTTTACTGGGGCTTAAGTTCACTGCTTCGGTT
>NZ_JANKBY010000596.1:0-1057 GCF_024621905.1 Terrisporobacter muris | reverse complement strand
TATTGAACAAAGAAGTATTAAAAGATGGAAGAGAGACTTTAAAATCAATAATTAAAATTGGAGCACCTGCAGGAATGGAAAAATTAATTATGAGATTAGGTCAACTGGTTTATAATAGTATGATTATTTCTATTGGAGTATCAGCTTATGTGGCTCATAATATTGCAGGTAATATTGAAAGTTACACTTATATTCCAGCACTTGGATTTGGTGTCGCGACGGCAACACTTGTTGGCATTACACTTGGAGAGGGAGATAGTGAAAAGTCTAAAGAAATAGTATATTTAGCCGATGTAATTACTACTATTTGTATGGTAGTAATAGGAATACTTTTATTTATATTTGCTCCACAAATAGTAACAATATTTACAAATACTAAAGAAGTTCAAATTATGGTTGTTAATGTATTGAGATTAATAGCATTATTTCAATGTTTTATAGCGATAACACAAATTTTTACAAGTGCTTTACAAGGAGCTGGAGATACTAAATTTCCTATGTATGCCACATTAATTGGAATTTGGGGTGTTAGAGTAGGGATAGGATATTTTCTAGGTGTAATAATGAATATGGGATTATTTGGGGTGTGGATAGCATATGCACTTGATATTACTGTTAGAGCATTTTTACTTATGATAAGATTTAATCATGGAAAATGGAAAAGTATAACTATATAATTAATATGAAGGGAGATGACTAATATGGAAAATAATAAAGAACATAACCACAATCATTCTCATAAAAATACAAAAGCAGTAATTAATAGACTATCTAGAGCAATTGGACATTTGGAGTCTGTTAAAAGAATGGTGGAAGAGGGAAGAGATTGTAGTGAAGTTTTAATACAGGTTTCAGCTGTAAAATCTTCTATTAATAATATAGGAAAAATAATTTTGCAAGACCACATAGAACATTGTATTGTAGATGCTGTAGAAACTGGTGATGATAAGGTACTTCAAGATTTAAATAGCGCAATAGATAAATTTATAAAATAAGGACAAGTAAAATTCTCGTCCTTATTTTATTATTTTTTCTATATATCATTTAAAAATAGTGT
>NZ_JANKBY010000595.1:0-1077 GCF_024621905.1 Terrisporobacter muris | reverse complement strand
ATTAACTACTATGTTTCCATAATACACATTTTAAAATATATATTGTCAAAAAGTTCAATTATATATAATTTCCTCACAAGTAAAAAAGCCAATAACTAAAATTTAATCTTAGTTATTGGCTTTCCATCTATCTAACTTGCTTTATTTTCAAGTTCCATTTCATTATTTTTATTAAGTGCTGCCTTAAACATAGTTACTGCTGTGTAAAGTACAACTCCAACTACTAACCAGTTTAACCAGTATACTGGAAGATTAGTAACAAATAATATTGCAAGTACTGAACCTACTATACCACCTAAAGTTATACCCATAGATACTTCCCTTACATAAGCTCCTTCTTTAACAAACTTAGTACAAGCTATTGGTCCAACAAATGCACATGATCCCATCATTATTGGGAATGCTGCCTTTGGATTCATTCCAAGAAGTGCAACCATTGCCATACATGGTGCATATAAACCTATACCTGCAGTCATTAATGCTCCAAGTACAAAGTTACCTACAACACCTATTATTAATTTAGTTCCTTCAAGTCCTATTGCATCTCCACCTGCTGGCATTACTCCTAATTGTTTTGCTACTAGTAATCCTGCTGTTCCAAGTAAGGCTACTGCCATAGTTAACTGAACTTTCTTTTCTGGTAATTTAGATATTACACCTGCACCTATCCAAGAACCTACTACTGCTGCAACTATCATACATATTAATGTGAATATATCGATTTCTATTGCTGTTAATGACATAAGTGCTTGTGCTACCATTGGTAATGCATGAGCAACATTTAATGTTCCTGGTAATAATTTGTCCGGTACATTAACTTTTTTATCAAATTTTAAAATTGCTGTTGTTGTTGCAAATGATCCTACCCCAATTGCATCTAGGAAATCTGTTATAAATCCTATTATTAAACCTCTCTTAAAAATACCATTGTTAGCTGAATTTCTGTTTTTCCTGAAGTCATTTACATAGACTGCTGAAAACCCTGTTGATATTACTGCTATTGCCCCTAAAATTGCTTTTAACATAATTCTCTTGCCTCTTCTTTCTATTAGTTTGTTCCGAAAAAAATTATATCAT
>NZ_JANKBY010000594.1:0-1080 GCF_024621905.1 Terrisporobacter muris | reverse complement strand
AAAAGATAAAGAAATAAGTTATAAGAGTAATAAAAAATTATTTATAAATACATTAAATAGTAGTGGGAATAGTGAAACTGGTGGATATGAGATAGGTGACTACATTGATTTTATCTCTGTAATGATACAAAATAACAAGGTATCTATTAAACTTAATTTAAGTAAAAATGATGAAAAATATGAAACAGATTTTAAATCTTACATAAAAACTTTTGAATAAAAATAGGGAGATATTAATCGCCCTATTTTTATGTAATAAAACCATTACAAATCACAATGATAGTTTGTATGATGATGC
Organism: Terrisporobacter muris; assembly: GCF_024621905.1. Taxonomy (NCBI): domain Bacteria; kingdom Bacillati; phylum Bacillota; class Clostridia; order Peptostreptococcales; family Peptostreptococcaceae; genus Terrisporobacter; species Terrisporobacter muris. The sequence goes on along the minus strand of NZ_JANKBY010000594.1, from coordinate 782 downwards.
TTTAGTATATGTTATATAGTCATGACTGGTTTGACAAAAATGAATTGATGCTAGTATATTAGAAAAGTAATATTCATAAATAGTCTTATGATATAATATTATTTGTGAATATTAATATGGGATAAAGCTATAAATAGTTTGATTGAAATATAGTATAGTTATAAACTTAAAAAGTATAAATTTAAATTTTAGATGAGGTGAAAAAGTGAGAGAACTTAAAAATATAGAAGAAAAAATTTTAGATAGGGCACTATACTTATTTGGGAAAAATGGTTCATTAAATGTTCCAATTAGAGCTATAGCAAAGGAAGCAGAAGTAAATGTAAGTGCGATAAATTACTATTTTGGAAGTAAAGATGAAATGGTGAAAAATGTGCAGTTATTTTATATTGAGAATATGGTTTTAGCTTATTCTAAGCTTGATAATGAAGAGCTTAGTGATGAAGAGAAGTTAATTCTATGTGTTAATGAAATAATGGAATATATATTAAGATATCCAGGAGTTCTCGTAATGCTAAAAGAAGCTACTAATGCAGATAAAGATGACGAGATGGCAAAAAAAATAATAGATGTTACAGACTCGATGAATAAAAAGTTAGATATAGTTTTAGAAAGAGTAGTAAAATTGCCTAAAAATAAATTTATATATACAAAAATGATATTTTTATCATCAATTATTTATCCGACTAGCGATGCTAATACAGAGGAGTTTAAAAATGAACTTATAAGTGATAAAGAAAAAAGAATAGAGTATATAAGATATATATTAAGTATACTAAAAG
>NZ_JANKBY010000593.1:0-1084 GCF_024621905.1 Terrisporobacter muris | reverse complement strand
AATTTATTTTAAATTATGAGGTGAATAAAATGAGTAATATATTATATTTAGTAACAGGTGCAACAGGATTTCTTCGTAGTACTATTTGTAGACAATTAATTGAGAGAGGGGATAAAGTAAGAGCCTTTGTTCTTCCAAATGACAAGGCAATTGAATATTTCCCAAAAGGAGTAGCTATTTTTAAAGGCAATTTATGTGACATAAATTCATTAGAAAAATTTTTTACAGTACCCAGTGATATGAAAACTATCGTTCTTCATATAGCAAATATAGTAACTGTAGACCCTACATATAATCAAAAAGTCATAGATGTAAATGTTGATGGAACAAAAAATATTATAAATTTATGCCTTTCTCATAAAGAATGTAAAAAACGAGTTTATTGTAGTAGTACGGGTGCAATCCCTGAACTACCTAAAGGAGAAGTAATTAAAGAAGTAAGTAAATTTGATGAAAATAAAGTCCTTGGATGTTATAGTCAATCAAAAACAATAGCTACTCAAGCTGTATTAGATGCAGTAAAAAATAAAGGATTAAATACCTGTGTTGTTCATCCAAGTGGAATATTAGGACCAGAAGATTTTGAAGTTGGAGAAACTACAAAAGTAGTAATTCAGATTCTTAACAGAGAAATACCAATGGGAATTTCAGGTTCATTTAATCTTTGCGATGTTATAGACTTGGCTAATGGCACAATTCTAGCATCAGATAAAGGAAAGTGTTGACAGTGTTATATCTTTGCCAATGAACAAGTTTAATTTAAGGATTTTTCTAAAATGCAGGAAAAAGAATCTAATTGCAAAAAGATGAAGATGTTCCTTCCATTAAGAGTTGCTAATTTCCTTGCTAGTATTCTTGAGAAGCAAGCAAAGAAAAAAGGTTCTAGACCACTTATGACTACTTTTTCTGTCTACAATTTAGCAAGAAATAATACTTTTGATTCTACTAAAGCAAAAACTGAACTTGGTTATACAGCACGTTCTTATGAAGAAACGGTTAAAGATCAAGTTGCTTGGCTAAGAAAAGAATGTAAATTAAATATTATTTAATGTTACAACTAAAAATACATGATATATGTGTCTAT
>NZ_JANKBY010000592.1:0-1123 GCF_024621905.1 Terrisporobacter muris | reverse complement strand
TCTTTAGATTTCCAAAAAGTAATCAGTAGATTTATTTACTTCGTTGATTTTACAATAATAATCATATACACTAAAAATAGGATGTTTTATTTTCTAATAAATTATCTACATATTAAGGGGGAAGATAAATTGAAAAAATTAGTTGTTAAAGACAAATCTTTATGTCAAGCTTGTTTAAGTTGTGAGCTAGCTTGTTCTGAAGCCTTTTATAAAAAAGAAGGTTTCTCTTGTATATCTATAGGGGTTAACAAAAAAGATGCTTTAGATGTAAAAGCTTGTAATCAATGTGGCGTTTGTGCTAAAAAATGTCCAGAAGATGCAATATCTAAAAACGCTAAAGGTGTTTATACAATCGATAAGAAAAAATGTACAGGATGCCTAACTTGTGTAGAAGCATGTCCAAAAGGAATTATTGTAAAGTCAGAGGATAAACCAGCTCCATCTAAATGTGTGGCTTGTGGAATATGTGTTAAAGCATGTCCTCAAGAAATACTTGAAGTCGTTGAAATTGCTGATTAATTCAACTTTTATTGTAAATATCAAAGATGTAACTAATATTAGTTACATCTTTTTATTTTAATATTTATTAATTAACCAACAGAAACTAATGTATAAATATAATTATACAAATTTCCATGTCTTAATTCATCACTCAATATATTAAAAACTTGATCTCTATAATACAAACTTGGAAGCCCTCCCATTATTTCGCGGTAAGTTTTAACTGCATTTAACTCTCCCATCATAGCATCTGCTATTCCATCTTTAAAACTTGATGGCGGAACAAACGCTTCTTCTTCAGGTTGTATTTTCATCCCTGTAATTTGAAAATACATATTCTTATACATTTGATTATGACGTAACTCATCATCTCTAATCGACTCTATTATTCCTTTTATTTCATTTACTTCTTTAGAAGATAATTCACCTACTGGTATATTATCAATTAACCATTGATAAAACATAGAATCTTTCTTTTCTGATTCGATTGATTTTCCAATTAAATTTATAGAATTTTGTAGTTGCTTTGGATTAGGATATATCCACTCATAAGTATAATCCATTGTTGTTACCCCCTTAATATAATCTAATATAATATATACTTAAAAGTAGAAATTTGTTA
>NZ_JANKBY010000591.1:0-1129 GCF_024621905.1 Terrisporobacter muris | reverse complement strand
GAAAATCATTAATATATAATAGATGTTTAAATAATAAAGGAGAGTGATGAAAAATGGACAGTATTCCGATACTCTTGTTTCGGACTGTAAGACTTTTTAATCACTTAATAATATCTATTTATGACTAATACCCTTTTTATATATTGGTCTTTTAATAGATATCATTAAGTGCCAATATATAAAACTGAATAAAGGATGTGTTGCCATGATAAGATATTACAAAACAATTGAGACAAAATTAGAAAAACTTAACGACTTTGAAGATGGTTGTTGGATAAATCTTGTTGAACCGAGTCATGAAGAAATAAGATATATTTCAGATAGATTTGATATAGATATTGATAGTATCAATGCAGCTCTTGATGAAGAAGAACGTTCAAGAATAGATGCGGAGGATAATCATACATTAATTTTAATTGATATTCCAATAGATGAGTCTGACTCTGATTCTGCTCATTACTCTACTATTCCCTTGGGAATAATAGTTAAGGATAATTGTATAATTACTGTATGCACTGCACAGAGTAAAATTCTAAACGACTTTATAGTTGGTCATATAAAAGAATTCTATACTCATAAGAAAACACGTTTTATACTACAAATTTTGCATAAAAATGCTACTTACTATTTATTATATCTTAGAAGAATTAATAGAATGACTATAGAAATAGAACGTGAAATACACAAATCTATGAAGAATAAAGAGCTTGTTCAATTATTAGAACTAGAAAAATCACTTGTATATTTCTCTACTTCTTTAAAAGCAATTGAACTAGTTTTAAATAAAATGCTTCGTACATCTACAATAAAAAAATATTCTGAAGATGAGGATTTATTAGAAGATGTTATTATAGAAAATAGACAGGCCCTTGAAATGGCCTCTATTTATGGAGATATACTTAGTAGAATCATGGATGCTTTTAGTGCTATTGTTAATAATAACCAAAATAACGTAATGCAACTTTTAACTGTTGTGACGCTTATTTTATCCATACCTACAATGATTTCAGGATATTTTGGAATGAACGTTCAAAATATTCCGTTTTCATCAGATCCCAATGGATTTTGGATAATACTATTTATATCAGCAATTATTTGTTTAATATTATCTATACTTTTATCAAAAAAT
>NZ_JANKBY010000590.1:0-1130 GCF_024621905.1 Terrisporobacter muris | reverse complement strand
TGACAAAATAGTTTAAATGAAGAAATAAATTAATTGTGTGTATATATATACAATGTTAATAAATTGATTATTTATTAATATAAAAAAGATAGATGTAATAAAAAATTACTTCTATCTTTTAAGATTTCTAAATTAAACTATTAAAATTATGCTTGGTTTATAGAACCGAATAATTCCATTTTTTCTTTAACGCATGCTTTTATAGCATCAACGCCTGGAGCTAATAATTTACGAGGGTCAAATCCTTTACCTTGTAAATCTTTTCCTTCTTCTATGTATTTACGAGTAGCTTCAGCAAATACTAATTGGCATTCAGTATTAACATTGATTTTAGCAACACCTAAAGATATAGCTTCTTTTATCATATCTTCTGGTATACCAGTTCCTCCATGTAATACTAATGGCATATCTCCTGTAGCATCATTTATTTTTCCTAATGCTTCGAAGTTTAATCCAGCCCAGTTAGAAGGATATTGACCATGTATATTACCTATACCAGCAGCTAAGAAGTCTATTCCTAAGTCAGATATAGCTTTACATTCTTGAGGGTCAGCTATTTCACCAGCACCTACAACACCGTCTTCTTCTCCACCTATTGAACCAACTTCAGCTTCTATAGATATACCTTTTGAGTGAGCTAACTCAACTAATTCTTTAGTTTTAGCAACATTCTCATCAAATGGATAATGAGATCCATCAAACATTACTGAAGAGAATCCAGCTTCTATAGTTTTTAATACTCCTTCATAAGAACCGTGATCTAAATGAAGAGCAACTGGAACAGTTATATTTAATCCTTTTATTAATCCATTTACCATTCCTACTACTGTATCATATCCACCCATGTATTTTCCAGCACCTTCAGATACTCCAAGTATAACAGGTGAATTGTTTTCTTGAGCAGTCAATAATATTGCTTTTGTCCATTCTAAGTTATTTATATTGAATTGACCTACTGCGTATTTTCCTTCTCTTGCTTTAATTAGCATTTCTCTTGCAGAAACTAACATATTTAAACCTCCAAATTTTAATTAAGTTTAAAATTTATAAAACCTACCCATCATTTATATTATATAACTAAAATAAAAAAGAGTATAGGGTAAATTATAATAAGCAAAAACTTAAATTAT
>NZ_JANKBY010000058.1:0-15371 GCF_024621905.1 Terrisporobacter muris | reverse complement strand
TGCGATGATACAGAAAACATTAAGTAAATAAAGATATAAAAATTAATACTACTCAAATTATTAATACTTAAAAGAGAAAACAATAAGTTTTTACTAAGAGATAATAATAAAAAAACTATACTTTCCATATTTATAGAAGACAAATTTATAAAATAACTATTAATATTAATACTGTCATAAATATTAGGTAGTAATAATTTAAAAGACAAAATTATAAATAAAGTACCAGATATCATAGGTCCAATTCCGATAAAAAAATTTCCGGCCTTTTCATATAAATTTCTATCATTATATCTATGAGATACATATCCAAGGGTTTCTTCGTATTTATATCCTTTAAAATTAAATAATTGAAAATCACTTACTTTATGATGAAATATTAAACACATAATTAAATGTCCGATCTCATGGACTGAAGTACCAATCATACCAGTAAATAAAATCCCTTTATTTCCAAAAGCTGAGTATATATATGAGCTATTTCTTTTCTCTATGAAACTATAAATATATCCAAAACAAAGAAAAACTCCAGCAATTAATAAAGTTATAAAAATACTATATTTTAATGCTAAATAAATCATTTTACCTCCTTAATTTCATTTATTATTATTAAATACTATCATAGCCTCTAAGAATGTCAACAGATTCAAGAGCATAAAAGTTGTTCTAAAAGTAATATTTAATACATTTAATAAATATAAATATTATAAACAAGAGAGGAGGACAAGGGATGAAAATATCTGATGAGATTATTAATTCATTATCTCTTAATTTAAGGGACAAGATTAAAACAATTCAGGGAGAGAATATTGAAGAGATAAGACTTAGAATCAACAAACCTTTGATAATTAACGGAAATCAGAAAGATTATTTTTACAATGAAAAAGCTAAAAAACTAGACAGAAATATGGACAAGGCTTATATAGTAACCAAAGAGGATTTAGACCAAACTTTTCAAATTATATGTAAATACTCTATTCACTCATTTATGGATGACATAAAAAAGGGATTTATAACTTTAAGAGGAGGACATAGAGTAGGGATAGTTGGAAAAACCATAGTGGAAAATGGAAATGTTGAAAATATAAAACATATATCTTCTTTAAATATAAGAATATCCAAGGAAGTTAAAAACTGTTCTGATAAAGTAATGGACCATATTATTAAGAGCTCTACAAAGATAAATAATACCATAATAATTTCTCCACCTCAGTGTGGTAAGACAACTCTTTTAAGAGACATAGTAAGGAATTTAAGTAATGGAACTGAGAAATATAATTTTAGGGGCGTAAATGTTGCGTTAATAGATGAAAGGAATGAAATAGCAGGTTCTTATTTGGGAATACCTCAAATGGATGTGGGAATTAGGACAGACATTATAGAAACGTGCCCAAAAGATGTAGGAATAATGATGGTTTTAAGATCCATGTCACCAAATGTAATAGTAACGGATGAAATAGGTACGGGAAAAGATATAAAAGCTTTATATACGGCTTTAAATGGAGGTGTGGGGCTTATAACAACAGTTCATGGTGATTCCATTGAAGATATAAGAAACAGAAAAGAGTTAAATAATCTATTAGATGAAGAATTGTTTAAAAAGGTTATTTTACTTTCTGCAAAAAGGGGACCAGGTACAGTAGAAAAAATATATGATTTACAAGAAAAGAGATGGTACTTTGCAAATTAAAATATTTTTCATAGGAATTTTAATTGGATCTAGTTATTTAATAGGCGATATTATACATAAATCATTTATTAAAAGACATAAGGAATTAAATGAAGTTATTAGGATATTGGAAATAATCAGAATGGATTTAGCTTTTGGATTATACACACTAGAAGAAATTTTTTATAGAGCTTCTTTAAAAAAAGATTATTGTCTTTGTAATTTTTGTAAGGATATGCAAGAGGATTTAAGCAAAGAAGATGGAAGAACTTTAGAAGAAATGTTAAATAAAAACATTATAAAACTAAAGAAGGAGACGAACTTACAAAACAAGGAAATTGAAGAGTTAAAAAAAATGTTTTTAACTTTGGGACAAAGTGATATAGAGTCACAGCAAAGATTAATAGATTTAACTTGCGAAAATCTAAAAAAACTTACAAGTGATAGTAAAGAAGAAATTTTTAAAAAGGGATCACTTTATAAAAAATTAATAACGTTTATAGGCATTTGTATAGGAATAATTTTAATTTAGGAGGTTAATATGGAAATAGCATTGATATTAAAAGTTGCAGGAATTGGTATCTTAATATCAGTCTTAAATATGATCTTAGAAAAGGTTGATAGAAAGGACTGGGCAACACTTACAACTCTTGTGGGAGTAGTAATTGTTTTAGGACTAGTAATAACAGAAATTAGTGATTTATTTAATACAGTTAGAACAATGTTTCAACTTTACTAAAGAGGAGGAGGTACTTTGGAAGTAATGCAGTTAGTTGGGATTGCAATGGTTTCCACCATACTTTGCTTAGTTATAAGAAAAGATAGACCAGAAATGGCAAATTTTGTAGCCATAACAGCTGGAATAATAATATTATTATCCGTTGTTATGAAGCTTAGTTTTATAGTAGAAGGAATACAGTCCTTAGCCGATAAGGTGAATATTCCAGCTATGTACATAAATTTGATAATTAAGTTGATTGGTATTTGTTATATTATAGAATTTGCTGTTTCTCTTTGTAATGATTGTGGTGAAAAAAACATTGCGACGAAGTTGGAGTTTGGGGGAAAAATAATCATTATGACAATGTCATTCCCTATACTTTTATCCATTGTAGATACCATAATAAATTTAATTTAAATTAGGAGAATGATTTATTATGAAAAACAAAGTTTTAGGTCTTGTTTTAATTATTTTATTCTCTTGTATATCGGTATCATTTGCTCAGGACAAGAACAATGATGAAGAATATGAGGATACTAAAAATAGCATAGATCTATATATAGATAATCAGTTAAGTAAAATAAACATAGATGAAATTGAAAAATACGTAAAAGATGACAATGTAGTAAAAGATACGAATTTAACAACATACATAAAAGATTTAATAAGTGGAAAAGCAAACATATTAGATTTATTTGATAAAGATAAAATAAAAGTAACGATTTTTTCAGAATTAAAAACTAGTATTAAAATTGCAGCCAGTATTTTAGTTTTAGCACTACTATCATCCATAATAAAAAGTTTAGAAAACTCTTTTTCATCATCAAGTATAAGTACAGTGACAAATTACATAGTTTTTATAACCGTAGTAACATTAACTCTTATTAGTTTTAAAGATATATTAGCCTTATGTTATGCAACTATAGAAAATGTTATAGGACTAGTTAATGTAATTATACCAATAATGATTTCACTTTTAGTTTTAGTAGGATTTCCAATCACATCTACAGCTCTAAATCCAATTTTTATTGGAGGTATTGCAGTTATAAATATTGTATTTAAAAAATTTGTATTTGTAGCCATATCTTTAGCATTTGCCATATTAGTAATAAACAACGTAACTAATAATATTAAATTAAATAGGTTGTCAGCTTTTATTAAACAGATAAACATAGTAACTTTAGGGGCTGTATTCACTTTGTACCTTGGGCTAGTATCCATACAAGGTTTATACGTTACATCATTTGATAAATTTACAGTAAAGACAGCAAAGTTTGCTGTTGGAAACTTTATTCCAGTAGTTGGAGGTTTTGTATCAGACTCTGTTGATATATTGCTCTCATCTTCTCAACTTATAAAAAATGTATTTGGTGGAGTAGGACTAGTGATTTTAGTAGGAATATGTTTAATACCAGTAATAAAAATACTGTCAGTGATACTTGTATATAAAGTATGTGCCATAGCTATAGAGCCTATTGGAGAAGATAATATCTCTTCTTTTTTAAATGACGTAGCAAATTTAATGATAATTATTTTAGCTACAATTATTGCCGTTACAATAATGTTTTTCGTAACTATAGCTATATTAACGTCTATAAGTGCAGTAGCGACTTAAGATAAAAGGGAGGGATTTATTATAGCCGGTATAAAAGAATGGTTAATATCAATAATAGTAGGGGCATTTATTATAAATATGGTAGATATGATTTTGCCAAATACTAAAGTAAAGCCATATATTAACTTGGTCTGCAATTTTATCTTTGTATTTATGATAATAAGCCCTTTGGTAAGTTTTTTCTCAAATAATATGTCATTGGAAGATACCATCCTAAAAAAAATGAGCGATTACTCAATGATGTATGTAGATAGTTATAATGATTTAGCAGGAAAAACAAATAATGAAAATTTAAGCAAAGGATATGAAGATGGATTAAAAAGTGTATTACAGCTTAAACTTGATGAGTATGGATATGAATTAGAAGATTTAACAATAAACGGGTCAGAAATTGAAACTATAAAAATAAAAGAAAAAAACAGTAATAATGACAATAATGAGGACATACAATCTAATGACATGCAAGAAGAAGAAGTTTTTAGAAGTAAAAGTGAGCTGAACTTAAAAGAAAGTAAACTAAAAGAAGACTTGATAAAGGTACTAGATATATCCATAGAGGATATAGAAATTGATTAAGAGGAGTTGGAGTAGGTTGAAAAAAATTAACGAAATGTTCAATGATACGGAAAAGAAAAAATTGAAACCATTAATTTTTTTAGCGGTAATTTGTGTATTAGCTCTTATAGTCATATCAGTAATGCCAGATGGAAAAAAAGAGGAAGCAAATGTGAGTACAGACCCGGAAGTTAAAACATCTGCAAGTGAAAAAGAACAGAAAGACTTGGAAAGTAAATTGACACAAATACTAAGTAAAATTAATGGAGCTGGAGATGTAGATGTTATGATTACATTCCAGTCTAGTGAAGAAGTTGTTCCAGCATATAATTCTAATACAACAACAGAAACTACTAAAGAGCAAGATTCTTCTGGAGGGGAAAGAACAACTACAAGTTCAACAGAAAATAAAACAATGATTACATCAAATTCAAACGAACCGGTTATTTTGAAAACATCAGAAGCAGAAATTAAAGGTGTAATAGTAGTAGCAAGTGGAGCTAATGATCAAGCTGTGAAAGAGTTACTATATGATGCAGTTAAAACATCTCTACAAATATCAGGTCATCAAGTAGAGATATATGCCAAATAATAAGGGGTGGAGGATAAAAGATGAAATTTAATTTTAAAAGTAGGGGCTTTCTTGTAGGAGTATTATCAGCTATGTTAATAGCTGTTGGAGTAGTAAATTATCAGTTAAGTAAACAATCAGCGCTTACTGTATCTAAAGAATTTGAGGCTTATGAAGAGGCTCAACAAGATAAAAATACAGATAAATCAAAAACACAAAATAGTGATAAGGACGCAGAAGATAGTAAGGAAACAGCAGAAATAACTATTGTAGATAGTAAAGATAGTGAAAATGACGCTGTTAAAGAAAAGGCAGTAGAAACAAGTAAGGAAATTGAGGAGCAACTAACTTCAAAGGAAAACATGAGCAAGTCTACATATATTCTTGATATGAAAATGACAAGAGAGAAACAAAGAAATGATTTATCAGAAGAGTTAAATGAAATAATAAATAATCCTTCTACTACAGATAAATCAAGAGAAGAAGCATCTAATATGAAACTTAAACTTGTTAAGTATCAAGAAACTGAATTAAAAATAGAAAATTTATTGAGTGCTAAAGGGTTTGAAAATGCTTTAGTATACATAGGGGAAGATAATGTAAATGTTGTAGTTAACAAGCAAGATTTATCTAAGAGTGAAGCAGCAAGAATATTCGATTTAGTTGCAGAACAATCTGGAGTAGCTTACGATCAAATTAAATTAATGAATAGTTATAGTCAAAACTAATTATTTGATTTAAAATTAGTACTTTTAGGTTATAATAATAGATAATCATTAAAACCTCAGAAAATACTGAGGTATTTTCTTGCAAAACTTACTATAATTTGCTATGATAATATATAATTATAAAAACCTTAATACAGGGGGTAACAATCTCATGGAAAATAACAATAATTTAGGGCAAGTTAAAATTTCGAATGATGTTATAGTTACAATAGCTGGATTAGCTGCTTTAGAAGTAGAAGGTGTGGAGACAATAACTTCATTAACAGATAAATTACTTAAAAACAACGGTGTAAAAATCCAAATAGAAGACGGTAAAGTTACTTTAGATGTGGTTATAACAGTTGAATATGGTATGTCAATACCAGATGTATCATCTAAGGTACAAGAAAATGTTAAAAATACAGTTGAAACAATGACTGGTTTAGAAGTTTCTCAAGTAAATATACAAGTTCAAGAAATTAGCTTCAAAAAAGAAAGAGAAGAAAAAGAATTAGCAAAACAAGCTAAGAAAGAAGAAGCTAAATTAGCAAAACAAGCTAAGAAGGAAGAAGCTAGACAAACTACTAAATAAATTAAATAAAGCCCTCTGAAAATCAGAGGGTTTTTTATTGCTTAAGTGGTAAATAATAAGACTGAAGGAGGTTCATTAAGAATGAAAAACGACAATGCAAGCAAAATAAGTTATATTGAAAAAGCAAGAAAAATAACGAGTAGAGAATATTTAATGAAATTAATTTATCAAATAGATATATTAGAAGGTGATTTACAAGATATAAATAGTTATTTTGAAGAATTCTTAAAAAATCACGAAGAATACATAATAAATAGATACGAAGAGCTATTATTACAATATTCAAATGAAAGTTGTGTTGATTTAGAGAACGTAAATATAAACAATGCAATAGATATAGACTACATGAAAAGAGTTTGTAATGAACTAAGTGTACACAGCTATGATATAGAAGAGTTAATAACAAAACATGCCCTAAATTGGTCTCTAAGTAGAATAGCAAAAGTAGACTTAGCAATATTAAAACTTTCAATCTGTGAGATTGTATACATGAACAAAGAAGTACCTGTTAAGGTTTCAATAAACGAAGCTATCGATTTAGCAAAGTTATACTGTGACGATAAATCTCCTAAATTTATAAACGGAATATTAGGAAGTGTTGTTAATGACACAAGGGAACAATAATATCATATTAGGATTTGATACTAGCTGCTATACAACTTCTATAGCAGCTATAACTTTAAATAAAGAAATAATATTAAATGAAAAAATAATATTAAAAGTTAAAAAAGATAATAAAGGTCTAAGGCAAAGTGAAGCAGTTTTTCAACATGTAAATAATATGGGAGAAATGTCACAAGTAATAAATAATAAATTAAAAAATTATAACATTGTAGGTATATGTGCATCAACTAAGCCAAGACCAGTTGATAATTCTTATATGCCTGTTTTTTCTGTGGGTTATAATTTTGCAAAATTATTAAGTAGTGCTAATAGCTGTCCTTTTTATGAAACAACTCATCAAGAAAATCATATAGAATCAAGTCTGTTTAATAATGATTTAGAAAATAAAGAGAGGTTCTTAGCAGTTCATATGTCTGGTGGAACCACAGAAATACTTTTAGTAGAAAAGAAAAATGCTAGCTACAATATAGAAATTGTAGGTGGAAGTTTAGATGTTAGTTTTGGTCAGCTAGTAGATCGCTTAGGAGTAAAATTGAATTATAATTTTCCTTGTGGAAAATATATAGATGAGAATGCTTTAAGATGCAAAGAAAAAATCCAAAATGGTCTTAAGACAAGTGTAAGAGAAGGCTATATGAATTTATCAGGTATAGAAAATCAAATGAACAAAATAATTAATGATTATGATAAAGAGTATCTTAGCAAAATTCTTTTGGATACTTTGGTAAGAAGCATGTATAAATCCTTAACTTACATATGTGAGAAATATGATTTAAGAGAAGTACTTTTTGGAGGAGGAGTATCTGCTAGTAAATATATTAAAAAAGAACTAAGTGAAAAACTAAAAAGAGAAGGGATAAAAGCTTACTTTACAGATAGAGAATATGCAACGGATAATGGTGTAGGTTGTGCTATAATAGGATTAAATCAAATGAAGAATTATTAGGAGTGGATGTATGAAACTTAGAGCTTTAGATATAAGCGAAGCAAATTCATATATAAAAAGAATATTAACCAATGACCCTATTCTTTATAATCTTAGAGTAAAGGGAGAGGTTTCAAACTTTAAGGTTCATAGTAGTGGCAATGTTTATTTATCATTAAAAGATGAAAAGTCAAAATTAAATTGTATTATTTTTAGAAGTAACTATGACAAAAGTTTAAACTTGGATAATGGTGTTAAAATAATTGCCTCAGGATATATTTCTGTATATGAACGAGATGGAGCTTATCAACTTTACATAAATGAAGTGGAAATTGAAGGTATAGGTAATTTATATATTGAGTTTAATAAACTAAAGGAAAAACTAAAAAAAGAAGGATTATTTGATACAAAATATAAAAAGGAAATTCCTAAGATGCCAAAAGCTATAGGTATTGTAACATCACCTACGGGAGCTGTTATAAAAGATATTATAAATGTTACTAAAAGAAGGTTCCCTAAGGTAGATATAAAACTATATCCTGTAAATGTTCAAGGTGAAAGATCAGCTGTGGATATCTGCGAAGGAATTGAATTTTTTAATAAAATGGAGAATGTAGATACCATAATTGTAGGTAGAGGAGGCGGTTCCTTAGAAGAGCTATGGTCTTTTAATGAAGAAATAGTAGCTAGAGAAGTATTTAAATCTAAAATACCTATAATATCTGCAGTGGGTCATGAAACAGACTTTACAATTTGTGACTTTGTATCTGATATGAGAGCTCCGACTCCTTCTGCAGCGGCAGAAATAGCCACACCAGATTTGTCACAAATTTATTATAGACTTGATAATATAAGAAATAGAATGAACAGATCTTTAAACAATCAAGTAATATTAGATAATGAAAAATTGGTAAATACCTTTGATAAAATAAATAATTATATGAAAAACTATATAATAAGAGACAAAGTTATACAGATAGACCAAATTTATGATAAAATAAATTTTAGATTAGAACAAAATTTAGAAACTTCTAAAGAAAAGCTTTCAAAAAAAGCGGCTATACTACATAACCTAAGTCCTCTTGCTACAATAAGTAGAGGATATTCTATTGTTGAAAAGAATAATCAAGTTATTAATTCTATAGAAGAGGTAGATATAAATGAGGATATAAATATAACTTTAAAAGACGGTAGTTTAGAATGTAATATAAATAAAATTAATAGTAAAGAGGTATGATCATGGAACTTACTTATGAAGAAGCTTATGAGAAATTAGAAGATATTTTGATGAAGTTAGAGTCAAAAAATACTAGTTTAGATGATTCATTAAGTTTATACGAAGAAGGAATAAAATTATTTAAACATTGCAATAAATTATTAGAAGATGCAGAACTTAAAATAAGTAAATTTAATAAAATGGGCGTTGAAGAAGATTTTAATGTGGGGGAAGAGTAGATGGAATTTAAAACTGTTTTAAAAGAAAAAATTGATTATATAGAAACACTTTTAAATGAGTATATGCCAAAAGAAGAAGGATATCAACAAACTATTATGAAAGCTATGAACTACAGTTTAAAAGCTGGAGGTAAGAGGCTTAGACCTATATTAACTTTAGAAAGTTGTAAAATAGTTGGAGGCAAAGAAGAAGATGCAATTCCTTTTGCTATGGCTATAGAGATGATACATACTTATTCTTTAATTCATGATGATTTACCAGCACTAGATAATGATGACTTAAGAAGGGGTAAGCCTACAAATCATAAAGTATTTGGTGATGGTATGGCAACTTTAGCTGGAGATGCTCTATTAAACTATGCTTTTGAGGTAATGTTATCTTCATCCATAAATAAAAAAGGCTCAAATAAATATTTGAAGGCTATAAATGAAATTGCAAAACATGCAGGTATTTATGGAATGATTGGTGGTCAAGTTGTAGATGTGGAAAGTGAAAACAAAATTATAGACAAAGATAAATTAGATTTTATTCACTTAAATAAAACTGCAGCTATGATTGTAGGGTGTATGAGAGCTGGTGCCATAATTGGCGGAGCAACAGAAGAAGAATTGGAAAAAGTAACTAAGTATGGGAAAAACATCGGATTATCTTTCCAAATAGTAGATGATATATTAGATATAACAGGAGATGAAGAAAAATTAGGCAAACCTATAGGAAGTGATATTGAAAATCACAAATCAACATATCCTTCATTACTAGGGCTTGAAAAATCAAGGGAGATAGCGAGACAGTTAATAGAAGAAGGAAAATCTAGCATAGATGGATTATCATCAGAAATAGATTTTTTAAATCAATTAGGAGACTATATAATTAGTAGGGATTGTTAAGGAGGCCGCATGGATTTTTTTACACAAGTATTTAACAACCAGATATTATGGACAAGTATATTTGCTTGTTTTTTAGCACAATTTATAAAAATATTTACAGGAAAAGAAAGAGCAGTGGATTTTTCAAGAATATTTATGTCGGGTGGAATGCCGAGTTCACATAGTTCATTTGTTACAAGTTTATCAACGCTAGTTGGTATACACATAGGATTAGACTCAGTTGAATTTGCAGTATGTGTAGTTTTTGCATTAATAGTAATGTATGATGCTTCCGGTGTAAGAAGAGCAGTAGGAAAGCAAGCCGCTATTTTAAATAAAATAGTTGAAGATTTACAAAATAAAAAACATATTGAACATGAAACTTTAAAAGAATTAGTAGGTCATACACCAAAAGAAGTTATATTTGGCGCAATCCTGGGTATAGTGGTTGGAGTACTTATGGCTTAAAATTGAAAAAAAATGTATTATATGATATAATTTTTTTGCTTTATAGGAAATTATAATAAATACATGGAAACTATAAAAATCAAAGTCTTCTATGGAAGGCTTTTTTAATATGAGTAATTTTTAAATATAAAATAAAACTAAATTAAACCATTATAAAGGTGAGGAAAATTATGTGTAATTATTTAAATGAAGTAAATTCTCCAGAAGATATAAAAAAATTAAATACTGCTGAAATGGAAGAATTGGCGGAAGAGATAAGACAGTTTTTAATAAATTCTATTTCAAGAACTGGAGGTCATTTAGCTTCAAATTTAGGAGTAGTTGAGTTGACTTTGGCATTGCACAAAGTTTTCGATAGTCCAAAAGATAAACTAATATGGGATGTGGGACATCAATCTTATGTACATAAAATTATTACAGGACGTAAAGATGAATTCGCAACACTTAGACAACTTAATGGATTAAGTGGATTTCCAAAAGAGAATGAAAGTGAACATGATATATTTGATACGGGACATAGTTCTACATCTATATCGGTAGGTCTTGGAATTGCTTGTGCAAGGGATATAAAACGAGAAGATTTTAATGTAGTATCTGTTATAGGAGATGGATCTATAACAGGAGGTATGGCTTTAGAAGCTATTAATCACCTAGGATATTTAAATAAAAAAATGATAATAATTTTAAATGACAATGAAATGTCTATAGATAAAAATGTGGGTGGAATGTCTAGGTATTTATCAAGTATTATTAGAAATGCTAAAGCAAATCAAGTTAAAGATCAAATAGAAAAAATATTATCTATGACAAAAGCAGGTAACTTTATTTATAAGACAGCAGATAAGGTGAAGGATGGAATTATAAGTAAATTTACTCCACAAGACTGTGACTTATTTGAATCTTTTGGGATTAAATATTATGGACCAATAGATGGTCACAATATTAAAGAACTAATAGATATTTTAAATAAGGCTAAAAATAAAAAAGGTCCTGTTTTATTACATGTTATAACTGAAAAAGGTAAAGGGTATGAGTTTGCAGAGAATGCACCAGATAAATACCATGGTGTATCTAAGTTTAATATAGAACAAGGAATTAAAGCATCTACAAAGGAAAGTATATCTTCTCATGTAGGTAAAAAATTAGTTGAGATGGCAGATAAAGACGATAAAATTGTGGCAATAACTGCGGCAATGCCATCGGGAACAGGTCTAAATACTTTTGGTATATCTTATCCATATAGATATTATGATGTGGGAATAGCAGAACAACATGCAACAACATTTGCGGCAGGTCTTGCTAAGGAAGGTATGAAGCCATATTTTGCAGTATACTCATCTTTCTTACAAAGAGGATATGATCAAGTTATACACGATGTATCTATAACTAAAAAGAATGTTACATTTCTAATTGATAGAGCAGGCCTTGTTGGAAATGACGGAGAAACACATCATGGTGTATTTGATTTAAGTTATTTAAATATTGTGCCAAACTTGACAGTAATGGCACCAAAAGACATAAAAGAATTAGATCTAATGATGGAATTATCTGCAGATATAGATGGTCCTGTGGCTATAAGATATCCTAGAGGTAATTCATATTATATAGATAAAGGCTCTTATGAAAAAATAAAAGTAGGAAGCTATGAAGTATTAGAGGAAGGAAATAATATTTTAGTATTAGCCATTGGTAATATGGTGAAAAAGGCATTAAATGCAAGAGAAATACTTCTTAAAGATGAGATCAATCCTACGATAGTAAATGCAAGATTTTTAAAACCAATGGATGAAGATTTACTACATGAATTATTGAAAAAACACTCTAAAGTTGTGACGATTGAAGATAATGTCATAAATGGCGGATTTGGAAGTAGAATAAATAAATTTGTAATAGATAATAATTATAATGTAAAAGTGGAAAATATAGGTATACCTGATAGATATGTTGAACATGGTAATGTGGATGAACTATTTGAGACAATAGGCCTATCAGATGAACAAATAGCAAATAGAATAAAAAATTTATAATTAAAAGGATAGTATAATGAAAAAAAGAATAGATATTTTACTTGTAGACAAAGGACATTTTGAAAGTAGAGAAAGAGCTAAAAAAGCCATAATGGCAGGCCTTGTATTTGTAGATAATCAAAGATGTGACAAACCAGGGACAGAAGTTAAAGAAGATGCTAATATTTTAGTAAAAGGTAATCCAATTCCTTATGTAAGTAGAGGTGGATTAAAGCTTGAAAAAGCAATGAAATACTTTGGAGTAACTCTTAAAGATAAAGTTTGTATGGATATAGGAGCATCAACAGGAGGATTTACTGATTGTATGCTTCAAAATGGTGCAATAAAAGTATTTTCAATTGATGTAGGTTATGGTCAATTAGCATGGAAATTAAGACAAGATGAGAGAGTTGTATGTATGGAAAGAACTAACATAAGACACGTAACAATTGAAGATACAAAAGAATTTGCAGATTTTGCATCTATAGATGTATCATTTATATCTCTGAAACTTGTTTTACCTAAAGCAAAAGAATTGCTAACTAGAGAAGGTGAAGTAGTAGCATTAATTAAGCCACAATTTGAAGCAGGAAAAGGAAAAGTTGGTAAAAAAGGTGTAGTAAGAGATAAAAACGTCCATATTGAAGTTATAGAAATGATATCAACATTTGCAGTAGATAATGGATTTGCAATTTTAAATCTTGATTATTCGCCAATAAAAGGGCCAGAAGGTAATATAGAATACTTAATTCATTTAAGAAATAATAATGATGACTTTACTTTTGATAAAGAATCTTTTGATAAAAAAATAGTTGAAGTTGTAGAAGAATCTCATAACTTAAATAAATAAAAAGTAATGATAAAGGGGGCATAAAATGATCCTTGAATTATATATGAAAAATTGTGCTTTAGTTGAAGAAAGTAGAATTAACTTAGGCGAAAATCTAAATATACTAACGGGGGAAACTGGTTCTGGAAAATCTATTATAATAGAGGCTCTTGGTCTATGTTTAGGAAATAAATATGATAAGTCTTTTTTAAGAAAAGGTACTGAAAAAGGTATTGCAGAAATTATAGTATCATCTCCAAGTAGTAATTTACAAAATATATTGAATGAATATGACATAGATTTAGAAGACGACGAATTAATTATAACTAGGATTATTTATGCAGATGGAAAAAGTGTAGCCCGAATAAATGGAAGAACTGTTAAAATGTCCATATTAAAAGAAATAGCATTAACATTTATTGATTTACATGGACAGCATCAAAATCAAGCCCTGTTTAATAAAGATACTCATTTAAAATTTTTAGATTTATTTGGAGGAAAAATAATAGAATCACCAAGGGATGAATATAAAAATATTTATGCAGAGTATAACAAAGTAAAAAAGGCACTAAATACATTAAATGAAAATAAAGATGAAAAAGAAATTCAAAGAGAAATAGATTTACTAAAATTTCAGATTAATGAGATTGAGGCGGCTGCATTAAGCAAAGAAGAGTATGAAGATTTATTAAAGCAACGAGAAATCTATAGAAATAGTGAAAAAATATATAATAATCTTAACTTAAGTTATGAAAAGCTTCATGATGGAAGTATTAATGCTGTAGATTTAATAGGTATGGCATCCAATGAATTAAGTGAAATAAGTAAATACGATGAGACACTAAGTGAGTATAGTGGAACTATAGAAAGAATAATGTATGAGCTTCAAGATACTTGCAGAGATCTTAGAAATTATAAAGAAAATATTGACTTTGAGCCTTATGAACTTGAACAAATTGAAGTAAGAGTAGATGAAATAAATAATTTAAGAAGAAAATATGGTGAGACTATAGAAGATATTTTAAATTATAAGGATAAAATTTCATTTAGATTAGAAGAAATAATAAATAGAGATGAAATGGCAGAAAGTCTAAAAAGTAAGTTAGTAGAACTAGAAGAAGAGTTAAGTAAAAAGGCTTTATCTCTTACAAAAGTAAGACAAGAAGCTGCCATAAATTTACAAAAAGCCATATTGAGTGAATTGAAATCCCTAGATATGAAGGGAGTTAGTTTTAAAGTCAATTTCACTGAAGCTAATTATTCACAAAATGGAAATAGCGAAGTAGAATTTATGATATCATTTAACTTAGGTGAAGACTTAAAGCCAATTTATAAAGTTGCATCAGGAGGAGAAATGTCTAGATTCATGCTGGCATTTAAAACAATACTTGCAGATATAGATGAAATAGATACTATAGTATTTGACGAAATAGATGCAGGTATAAGTGGTATTGCAGCTCAAGTTGTAGGAGATAAATTACATAATATTGCAAAGAAAAAACAAATACTATGTATAACACATTTACCTCAAATAGCAGCCAATGCAGATACACATTTCTGCATATCAAAAAATAGTGATGGAAATAGAACTTATACTACTATTAAAAAGTTAAAAGACGAAGAAAGTATAAATGAAATAGCTAGACTTATTGCTGGTAGCAATATAACTGATACAACTATTGAACATGCTAGAGAAATTGTTAATTTAACAAAAGAGAATCATTAAACTAATAATAAAATAATTAAATATTGTTAATAAAAAGAATA
>NZ_JANKBY010000589.1:0-1149 GCF_024621905.1 Terrisporobacter muris | reverse complement strand
TACCTCCTGCGTCTATTTATCATTTTTATATTTTATTTTTCAATATTCTTTAATATCACTAAAAGTCACTTTAATCATAAACAATATTCATTTAGATTCCTTACAAATATTGTTTATTTATCACTCTTTAATAATTTCATTAAATAAATTATATTTTCATTCTTTGTTAAAAATTAATTACTTAATTAAATCTTTCATTCATAATTAATTCCCACTTAGATTTTCTCAATTTAAGTTAAATAATCATAATCCACCGTAAAACGTGTGGCTTATAAACCTTTTTTGGTGACAGCGTCTAAAGGATGATGTTTTTTACTTTGTTCATACCAAAATGCCTTTTGATACTAGGTAATCCCTAAAGGGATTTTTTGTTACCAACTACCCTTTGAAATGGTCTTTATATTCTTTGACACTTAATTTATCTTTTAATATGTCTTGATTTTCTTGTTCCTGTATATATTTTTTAATTGTTGCTTCGTTAAGGCCTACGGTACTAACGTAAAATCCTTCGACCCAAAAGTGTCTATTCCCAAACTTATATTTTAGATTTGCATGTCTATCGAATATCATTAGTTCACTTTTGCCTTTCAAATATCCCATAAAACTAGATACACTCAACTTTGGTGGTATACTAACTAGCATATGTATATGATCGGGCATCAAGTGCCCTTCAATTATTTCAACACCTTTATAGTTACATAATTGTCTAATTATTTGACCTATGCTTTCTCGATATTGATTATATATGATTTTTCGTCTATACTTAGGTGTAAATATAATATGATATTTGCATAGCCATTTTGTATGAGCTAAGCTATTCGTTTTATTTGCCATAAAATCACCTTTCCTTTCATCATTTTGTAGCCTGAACAACTACATTATATCTTAGAAAAGGTGATTTTTTAGTATAACTATCGTTTCCGCATCCGCATAGCGGGTGGTTTAATATTGAGTATACATACTCAACAGGCTAAAAGCCCATAATAAAAACATACCAATTAGGTATGTTTAAACATTTATACAAAAAAAGATTACGTGGCTACGTGCTACTCTCCCAGGGGGTCGCCCCCCAAGTACCATTGCCGCTCAAGAGCTTAACTTCTGTGTTCGGAATGGGAACAGGTGTATCCTCTTTGCTATAATAACCAC
>NZ_JANKBY010000588.1:0-1150 GCF_024621905.1 Terrisporobacter muris | reverse complement strand
AGCTTTTTTATTATACTACTAAATTTAAATGAAAATGCTTTAACAATATGAGGCCAAATTAGAGGATGTGGTTGGTGAAAAGTAAAGCTTTTATTTAAAAAAATCATTATACATAATTCTTATCCATTATAATGAGAAATTAGATAGAATAGTAATTGGGAATATATGTAAAAAGGGGGGAGTGACAGGTGGATTTTTTAGAAAGTAAAGTCGGAAAGCAATTATTAATAATTATAGGAATAATAATATCTGCCATAGGAATCAATGGATTTTTAGCACCAGCAGACCTGCTTAGTAGTGGTCTTGCAGGAATAGTAGTCATACTAAATAAATTATTTGGAATTAATCAAGGTATAGCCATAATAGTAATGAATATTCCAATTTTTATTATTTGTAAAAAGTATGTGGATAAAGAGTTCTTTTTTACAAGTATTATAAATATGTTTATTTATTCTTTTGCTTTAGGAATTTCAGAAAATCTTTATAAATATATAAGGATAGATGACCTAATGATTCAAAGTATTTTTGGAGGTATTCTAATTGGTGTTGGAGTTGGATTAATATTTAAAGCAAACTCATCTGTTGGAGGCTTGGATATTGTAATGGCAGCTCTAAAAATTAAATACGATATATCCATAAAGAATGCATCACTAGTAATAAACTTTTTTATTATATGTGTGGGTGGAGTGTTATTTGGTGGACTTAAAGCAATGTATACATTAATTTCCATGTATTTAACATCTATATCAATAGAAAAGGCAAAGGATATTTTTAATAAACAAAAGTTGATTTTGCTTATATCAGAAAAATATGGTGAGATAGCGAGTAATATAATGAAGACCACAGGTAAAGGTGTAACTTTCTTAGATGCACAAGGTGCTTACTCAAAAGTGAACAAGAAAATGATATATTGTGTAGTTGCATCTAGTCAAGTTGCTAAAATAAAAGAAATAATATATAAAGAAGATAAAAATGCTTTCGTCTCAATTAATAATATTGATGAAGTAAAAGGTGGTGGATTTAAAGAAAAAAAATTATAGTCTACAAAACAGCAATTTAATTATTGCTGCTTTTTTATATTAAAGGAGTCTTTAATCTTCACAAAATCTTTATACGATTATAAAAAACTTAATATGAACTTAACTAAAAT
>NZ_JANKBY010000587.1:0-1154 GCF_024621905.1 Terrisporobacter muris | reverse complement strand
AATATATTTTTAATAAGTGAATATAAAAGCTTAAAAATAATTTTTGAAAACTTTGCATCATGTCATAAATTTATTTCTTCGGCTAATTCATCAAATTATAACTATACTTTTGATCAATTAATGAATTTAGAAGTGCTACAATCTTCACTTAAAAATAATGCATATAAAAAAGGCACAGAATAGTTCTCTATCCTGTGCTTTTTGCTAATTCATATATTCACTTATAAAAGCAATTACTTTCTCCCAATACAAATCACTATTTACTTTCTCACACTTTGCATGACCTGCATTATTAATTATTAGTTTATCCTTAGGTGCACTACAAGCATCATATAGCTCATCTAACATATAAAATGGTACAAACTTATCTTTGTCACCATGAATAAACAATATCGGTGTTTTTGTTTTTTTTATTTGATTAATAGCTGAAGCTTCTGTTATAAAATATTTCGATTTTATTTTAGTTATTATATTACATATATTCAGTAACGGAAATGCTGGCATTTTAAACATATCTTTTAACTTATAAGAAAGCTGCTCTTTGGCACATGTGTAACCGCAGTCTTCAACAATAACCTTTACATTTTTAGGTAACTCTTCTCCACTAACCATCATAACAGTTGCAGCACCCATGGAAATTCCATGTAGCAAAATTTGTGCACTATCATCTTGTTTTAAGATATAATCTATCCATTTTATGATATCTAACCTATCATGCCAACCCATACCTATGTAATTACCTTCACTTTGCCCATGACCTCTTAAATCAGGTATTATGACGTTATATCCTAATGTATGATATCTATAAGCTATACTACTCATATACTCTGCATTTGTAGTATAACCATGAACTGTTATAGCCCATTTATTACTTTTATTTTCTTTTATTTCATATGCATGTAATCTTAAATTATCAAATGAATTAATATATACGCTATTTTTTTCATTATACTCATTAATCCAAAAATCTTCTTTTCTTGGTTTATTTTTATTCTTACTATTAAAGATACCTTTTTTAGAGCTATTAGGATTTAATGCATAATTATATAATTTATAAGATACACAAATAAGTATTACTACAATTATAATTAAAATGACTAATATAAACATAACTATATGCAAATTCCTTTCTTTTTCAAATATAATAGCATTAT
>NZ_JANKBY010000586.1:0-1167 GCF_024621905.1 Terrisporobacter muris | reverse complement strand
CTTTTTTTGAATTTACATTTTCTTATAAATTGAAATTAGACACAAAAAAACATAGATGCTATTATAATGTTGTAGCCGACATAAGGGCTAAAAAATAGTAAGGAAGGAGTTATAAAATAATAATAAACTTGCACATTGACAATTTAATATAAAATCTTAGGAGGTAATCTATGGAACAAATTTTAAACCAAGCAAGATATTATGTGGAACAAAATCTACCCATAATACCTTGCAAGTATAAGGAGAAAAGACCTTTAAAAAAAGCTTGGGCTTCTTGGGCACAAACTACGGATTATGATCTAAATGACTGGATTAATCAATATAAAGAATTTAATATTGGTTTAGTTATGGGATCTAACTCTGGAATAATTGGTATAGATATAGATGGTAATGAACAATATGAGTACTTCAAAGAAAAATTAGGTGTTGATTCATTTGAAACATGGCAATATAAAACTTCAGATGGAGGAATGAGGTTACTTTATAAAATTCCAGAAGGTATGGAAATAAAAAGTAAAGCTATCAGATTTGAGGGAGAACATCAAGAAATTGCATTATTATCTAATGGAAAACAATCTATACTACCACCCTCGGTTCATCCAAATGGTCATAGGTATGAGTGGATAGAAGGGAGGTCACCTTTAGACATTAAAATGTCTGAAATTTCAGATAATATATTGGTTTTTTTTATTAATAAGAATAATAAAAAAAAGTCTAATAAGTCCAAAAAGAAAGAGTCTATTAATAGTAAGCCAACTACCATTTATAAAAGTAATGATATATATACCAATTACATAATTCATAAGTTTGCTAATAAGTGCTATAAGTTCAAACAGGCTATTATAACACAGAAAAAAAGTGGATTACATGAAGAGTTATGGTACAGTTGGATATCAGTGCTTATTAATTGCGGACAAGAAGGAATTGCTAAAATTTTTTCGAGAATATCTAGTAAACATAATCAAAGAAGTGAAGAAAGAATAGATACTCTAATATCAGAAGGAGCGCTTCCTATTAGATGCTCAACATTTGGTTGTGATAGTTGTGATATAATGTCATGCTTTAATAGCATTAATTATAATGATGAAGAGGAAATGATAAATAGTCCAGCTTCATATCTGAATACAATAGGGAAATTTATGCCACCTAGTAATGAAGTATATAATG
>NZ_JANKBY010000585.1:0-1203 GCF_024621905.1 Terrisporobacter muris | reverse complement strand
TAAAAAATAGTAGCTTGCTTTAAATTCTAGTAAACTTCTATTTAATACATAATATATAAATATTTTAATATTTGTGACTTTGTTTGATAAAAAAGTATATAAAACGACAAAATAAGTAAGAAAAGTATTTGGTTAAAAAATTAGTTATCTGAAATATTTCGACCCTCAACTCAGGAACAGAATCTTATTGAGTGAACAAATTTGTACAGTCATAAATAAAGAGATCATCTACCGGGGAAATTTTTCTCTCGACTAATTAAGCTTCACTTTTTTGTGAAAGTTAAGCTATGAGCTTTCTGTTATCGGTAATAACGACATCCAAAAATCAATTGGATAATGTTGATGAAGAAGATAAGCTAACGCACCAAATTAGTGCATCAGGTTAAAGTAGAAATATGAAAATAATAAATAAAAGTTGGCTTTACCCTTTTAAAAGGGGAAACTTCTGAAACTGATGTTAAAAATTTAGATGCGCATTATATGCATACCAGAAAATTAAACAATAAAGCTTCTTACTGTCATATAGATTAAGGTAGTTATATGGAGCGTTTCAACTTTTGGCAACGATGAGCTAAATTTTGAGATTGGAGTAGACAAATAGCCAATCTTATACCTATTTCACAAAAAGTGATAAACTTAAAGTATATATCAAAATGCTACTCACTTTTATTACTCCTCAATTGAGTCGGAAAAATATACGAATAAGATTAACTCAATCCAATTTTGGATTAACTAAGAATTTATTCTAGACATTCTGTACTCCCTAAAAAAGAGTATTCGGAGTGCCTAAAGTGTAATTATCCGGTCTTTTCGGCTACCTTAAAAAAGATACTCGGTTATTACTCGGCACTTTCGGCAGCCTTAAAAAAGGAGATATATTCAGATTTAAAATCTGAAAACCTATCAAAACCTATCATTTATACTTTAGGAGTCAACAATTTTGCTGAGTAATGCTAAGGTTATGAAAACCTCACTATTGTATATTGTGTAAAATTTTTAATACCCTAATAGACCCTAACAAATACTATACGACTATAAAGTAATATATAATTATAACATATTAGAAAAGTTCTAATTATTGGGGATAATTATGAAAATAAATAAGGAAATGTATTTTCTTAACATTACGAAAATATGTGTAGCAATTAAAAATAAAAATATACTTACAGCTAAAGAATCAAAGAAAATTGCTGAAAGTATGGG
>NZ_JANKBY010000584.1:0-1209 GCF_024621905.1 Terrisporobacter muris | reverse complement strand
GAGGTAAAGATGATAATCAAATCAGGAGTTTGGGCTGAAATTAACTTAAATAATATAGGTGATAATTTAAATGAAATAAAAAATAGTTTGAAAGAAAAAATAAAAGTATGTTGTGTGGTAAAAGCCAATGCCTATGGCTGTGGAGCAGTTGAAATTTCAAAATACTTAGAAGATAAGAATATAGATTTTTTTGCAGTTGCTAGAGTGGAAGAAGGATTAGAACTTAGAAATAATAATATTAGATTACCTATTTTATGTTTAGGATATACAGATATATCTATGATAAAAGATGCCATAGAGAAAGAAATTTCTATTACAGTATATAATTTGGAATACGCTAAAAAGGTAGATGAAATAGCTAAACAAGCAAATAAAATAGCTAAAATACACATAAAGATTGATACAGGAATGAGTAGACTTGGATTCTTAGCAGAGGAGTCTATAGAACCAATTGAAGAAATAAATAAGCTAGAAAACATATATATAGAAGGGATCTTTACTCATTTTGCAAAGGCAGATGAAGAAGATAAGACAACTACTTTAATTCAATTAAATAAATATAAAAAAGTAATTGAAAAGCTAAATAATCTACATATAGATATACCTATAAAACATGTGGCTAATAGTGCAGCAACCATAGATTTAAATGAAGATCTATTTAATATGGTAAGAGTAGGTATCATATTATATGGATATTATCCTTCAGATGAAGTTAATAAAGAAATAAGATTAAAGCCTTGTTTGAAACTAAAGTCATCTGTTACCAATGTAAAAGTGTTAGATGAAAATGTGGGTATTAGCTATGGTCATGTTTATAAAACAAGTGAAAAGTGTAAGATTGTCACAATCTCTATAGGATACGCAGATGGATTTAATAGAATTCAACATAATCCTAAAGTTTTTATAAAAGGAGAAATATTGGAGGTTGTGGGGAGAGTGTGTATGGACCAATGTATGGTGAAAGCTCCTTTATCCATGAATATAGAAATAGGTGATGAAGTTATAATTATGGACAATGATATAAGAGAGATTAGCGTAGAAGAAAATGCGAAAAGAAATGATACTATTAATTATGAAGTTTTATGTATGATTAATAGAAGAGTTACAAGAGTATATAAAGACAATAATAAAACTTATAGTATTAATTATTTATTAAATTAAAAACTTGACTTACTTATTTTAAATTTGATTTATTAAAAATGTTTATAT
>NZ_JANKBY010000583.1:0-1214 GCF_024621905.1 Terrisporobacter muris | reverse complement strand
CGATAAGATAAATAATTGTAATAATGGAATTATAAATTTTAACAAAGGAGGTTTATATGGACAATTATATGATTGATGCAAAGGTTCAACATAAACTATGGAAAAGAGAAATGAAAAAGAAAGTATCTTTAATAAATAAAGTTACATCAATGACACAAAAGAAGTTTAATAGTATGTTGCCTAAGAAATATCATGAAATACTAACTAATGCAGTTAAGACCATGGTGAAATCAGTATTGTTTGGATATAAATATATTACTAAAGAACCTTTTGAAAATATTTCTATAGAAGAAAGAGAAAAAATTGTGAATAGTAAAATAAACTTTTATAAAAAAACTGCTATGGCAGAAGGATTTGCAACAGGGGCAGGAGGTATTATTTTAGGTATGACCGATTTCCCATTACTTCTCAGTATAAAGGTGAAACTTTTATATGATATTGCAGCAATCTATGGATTTGATGTTAGAGATTATAAAGAAAGACTATATATACTTCATATAATTCAATTAGCCTTTTCTTCTCAAAGTTATGGTAAAAATATATTTGATAAAATGGAGAATTGGGAAGCTTATTCATGTGGTTTACCAAATGATATTAATGATTTTAATTGGCAATCATTTCAACAAGAATATAGAGATTATTTAGATTTGGCTAAACTATTGCAACTAATGCCAGGTATAGGAGCAGCTGTTGGATTTTATGTTAATGGTAAACTACTTGATAAATTAGGCGAAGTAGCAATTAATTCATATCGAATGAGATTGGAAGAGTTTAAGTAAATAATAGAAATAGACAAGTACACAAAATGCTAAATAAAAATCGTCAAACATATTACAAGTAAATAATGTTTGACGATTTATTTATGTTAAGAAGCTTTAAATTTCTTTAAGTGAAATTATTGAGTTGTTTGGTAAATAATAAGTATTTTCTTTGTCAAAATTACTTTTGTGATAATCTGATCCTGAATTTGAAAATGTTGGGGCTATGGTAATAGAATTTTCGTCAGAATCGATAACCTCACCAACTATAGGCACAGAACTCAAATAAGTATTAACTTCAACGGGCTTTTGTAAAAATTCATTGTAATTATAAGAAGAATTATTATCCATTATTTTCACTCCTTTTAAGTAATAAAATGTCCATATATTAGTAGTATTAAATTTTTATGACATTATATGCACAATTAAAGAATAAAAACAAAAAAGAAGTTTTTT
>NZ_JANKBY010000582.1:0-1215 GCF_024621905.1 Terrisporobacter muris | reverse complement strand
AAGATTATGTGGTTATTATAGCAAAGAGGATACACCTGTTCCCATTCCGAACACAGAAGTTAAGCTCTTGAGCGGCAATGGTACTTGGGGGGCGACCCCCTGGGAGAGTAGCACGTAGCCACGTAATCTTTTTTTATACGTGTAAAACAATGTTTCATGAGGAACGAAAAGATGATAACAGAATGCAATTTATGGTAAAAAATGTAAATTAATAAATGAGTTGAATTCTAATAAAACTTATGATAATATTAATGTGTTATATGTTTAGGAGGTATCATGGAGAAATCGTTATACATGGAAGAAGCTTTAAAAGAAGCGTATAAGGCATATAATAAGGGAGAAACTCCGATAGGAGCCATTATAGTTAAAGATAATAAAATCATAGCTAGGGCACATAATCGTACAGAAGAGTTAAAAGATAGTACGGCTCATGCTGAAATGTTAGCTATAAAACAAGCATCTGAAATATTAGGAGGATGGCGACTTATAAATTGTGACTTGTATGTTACCATGGAACCGTGTATAATGTGTAGTGGAGCTATAGTTAATTCTCGAATAAAGAATATAGTTATTGGAGCTAAACATATAAAAAATTTAAAAATGGAAAAACAACACGAGTTTAAAATGGATTATTATAAAGATAATAATATTGAAGTAACCTTTGGTATACTCAAAGACGAGTGTTCGCATATTTTGCAAGAATTTTTCAAGACTCTTAGAAACAAAAACTAAGGAGAGATGGTCGAGGGGTCGAAGGCGCTCGCCTGGAAAGTGAGTATGCGGTAAAACGTATCGTGGGTTCAAATCCCACTCTCTCCGCCAACAAATAAATATGGTTGTAATTTTGCTGTACTAGATGGGGAGGTAGCGGTGCCCTGTAACCTGCAATCCGCTATAGCAGGATTGAATTCCATCTAGAGGTTTTTACTTTGTGGAGCTGCCCAGAATAAGTGGTGTTGATGCTTAGGTCCTGTGCAATGTAAGCTCATGAACTCCGTCAGATCCGGAAGGAAGCAGCGGTAAGTGATTCCTTGCATGTGACATAGGAGTGCCTAGGTTGAGCTAACTGTTTTGGTAACGTCTGTGAAGTATTAATCAATAGATGGTGTACAGCATTTATATATAAATATAATAATCCCTTTAATAGGGATTTTTTTGTACATAAAAACAATTAACAAATATTTTTATTTATTATAAAATATATGATATAAATGT
>NZ_JANKBY010000581.1:0-1216 GCF_024621905.1 Terrisporobacter muris | reverse complement strand
CATATATTCTTTACAATTCTATATGACCAACATTTATATCATAAATGAAATTTTCAACATAAGTCCATATTGCAAAATTTTAATATAATAAATATGATTTAGATATAAAATATTATTAATTGTCTTATCAATTATGATATAATCTAAGTCCAATTGATAATAAAAATCATTATAAATCACAAAAATGGAGGTCGACATCATGTGGATTTTATTTGCTTTTGGATCAGCACTCTTTGCAGGGTTAACATCTATACTAGCTAAATGTGGTATAAAAAATACTGATTCAAATGTGGCAACGGCACTTAGAACTATTGTAGTTCTTATTTTTTCATGGATTATAGTGTTTGTTGCAGGAAGCCAAAGTACCATATCACAAATAAGCACAAAAACTTTAATTTTTCTTATTCTCTCAGGTATAGCAACTGGAGCTTCTTGGCTTTGTTATTTCAAAGCTTTGCAAATTGGAGATGTAAACAAAGTTACTCCTATTGACAAATCAAGCACTATTTTAACAATGCTTATGGCGTTTATTTTGTTAGGAGAAGAATTAACGCTTATAAAATGTATTGCCATGATATTAATAGGAGTAGGTACATATTTAATGATAACAAAGAAAGAAAATATAGTTATGGAAAAGAAAAATAACGCATGGCTTCTTTATGCTTTAGGCTCTGCCTTCTTTGCCAGCTTAACTTCTATTCTTGGAAAAGTTGGTATTGAAAATGTAGATTCAACTTTAGGAACAGCCATAAGAACTATTGTCGTTCTTATTATGGCATGGATTGTAGTCTTCGTTACAAAAAAACAAAACACTATTAAATATATTGATAAAAGTAGTTGGATTTTCTTAATTTTATCAGGACTTGCAACAGGTGGTTCATGGCTTTGTTATTATAGAGCTCTACAAACAGGACCTGCCAGTGTGGTAGTTCCCATTGATAAATTAAGTATTTTAGTTACTATTGCATTTTCTTATATAGTATTTAAAGAAAAACTAAATAAAAAATCTGCTTTAGGCCTTTTTCTTATAGTGATAGGCACTTTATCACTTTTAATATAATTGCCTTCAATAAAAAAACATCAGCACAATTGAAGTGAACCCTTTACACGGGAATAAATAAAACAACCTCTTTTGAAACATACTATATGTATGATTTTAAAGGAGGTTATTTTATTATGAGTACAAGAGTACACTACTCACCAGAAATAAAATGGA
>NZ_JANKBY010000580.1:0-1217 GCF_024621905.1 Terrisporobacter muris | reverse complement strand
AAAAGTAGTTATAAGTAATAAAAAAAATAAAGACATAAAATACAACAAGATAGTTTTTCAACTAAAAGAAAAAAATGATAAAGAATACTATCAAGTTGAAAAGTTTACAGATAAGCAAGTGTTTCATGAAAATATAGAGAAAAAAGATCTAAATGATAGAGTACTTGAATATATGAAAGAAAATTTCAAACAATTAAATGCTTGGTCAGGTAATACTAATTATGATGTTAAAATATCTAAAAAAGGAAAAGTATTTTTAAGTAAAAAGAAAAGTAATAACGAAAATATGGTTATCAAAGGACACAACAAAGAAAAGAATTACATTCTTAAAGAAGGCATGATTATTCAACCACTTATTGATTTAGGTATTTTCACAAAAGAAGGTAAAGTTGTAAACTCAAAATATGACAAGTACAAACAAATAAATAGATTTATAGAGATAATTGATGATGAAATTAAGAAAAATAATTATGAAGAACTTACTATATTAGATTTTGGATGTGGAAAATCATATTTAACTTTTGTTCTTTATTATTACTTTGTAGAAATTAAAAAAATAAATGTAAAAATGATAGGCTTGGATTTAAAAGAAGATGTAATAAAAAAATGTAATGAAATAGCTAAAAAATATAAGTTTGATAATTTACATTTTGAACTTGGGGACATAAACGGGTTCAAATATAATAATAAGGTAGATATGGTTATTACCTTACATGCATGTGATACGGCAACTGATTATGCATTATACAATGCAATAAAATGGAATGCAAAAATGATATTCTCAGTACCTTGTTGTCAACATGAATTCAACCATCAAATGAAGGCTGAAAACCTAGACATTTTAAATAAATATGGAATTATACAAGAAAGAGTAGCAGCTCTTATGACTGATTCGGTTAGAGGGAATTTATTAGAATGTGTTGGATACAAGACTCAACTATTAGAATTTATCGATATATCGCATTCTCCTAAAAATATATTAATAAGAGCATCGAAGTCTAATTTATCAAAAATTAAAAAAGAAAAATCTCTTCAACAAGTAAAAGCATTAATGAAAGAATTTAATTTTGATCCGACTTTATATAATTTATTAAAAAATGACAACTTAATTTAGGTATAAAAAACTCAAGGGCTAATGGTTCTTGAGTTTTATAAATACAATAGAAAGTAAATAGTTTGCTTAAAAACTTACTTATGCTATAATTTAAAAAATTATA
>NZ_JANKBY010000057.1:0-16017 GCF_024621905.1 Terrisporobacter muris | reverse complement strand
CCGATCTATTATCAATTGAGAATACACTTTGATAATTTTCTCTTGACATAATCACACTTTGCCATTAATATAATATTATTAAATGAGAATAGAAATTTAAATGAGAGGTATTTATATGAATAACAATAGATACGAAGAAGCAACAAAAGTCACATTAATATCTATAATGTGGAATATTATTTTAACATTAATAAAAATCTTAGGGGGTGTAGTTGGAAAATCAAACGCTATGATTGCAGATGGTCTTCACTCCGCCTCAGATATAATAAGTTCTTTAGGAGTTTTAATAGGCAATAAAATTGCAAGAACACCGCATGATAAAGAACATAATTACGGACATGAAAAAGCAGAAACTTTGGTATCATTCTTATTATCAATGTTACTTATCTATGTTGCTTTAACAATAAGTTTTAACGGAGTAAATTCACTACTTCACTTAGAAAATGTTCAAGTTCCTACATTTTTACCACTGATTATTTCTGTAATTTCCATAGGAATTAAAGAATATCAATACAGAATAACTATAAAAGTTGCTAAAAAAATAAACTCTCCATCACTAAAAGCAGATGCATGGCACCATAGATCAGACGCTCTATCTTCTGTAGCTGCATTTATTGGTATAGGTGGTTCACTACTTGGATTTAAGGCCTTAGATCCTATTGCAACAGTAATTGTTGGTTTATTTGTTGCAAAGGTAGGATTAGATATTTTCAAAGAAGCAATTAATGAATTAATGGACTATTCCATAGATGAAAAAGATGAATCACAAATCGTATCCATTGCAAACTCTACAGAAGGTGTTTTAAATATTGGAGAACTCAGAACTAGAAAGCATGGTTCTATGGCTTATGTAGATTTAACTATTTGTGTAAATAAGGACTTAACTGTACTTGAGGGACATGAAATTGCAAATAAATTGGAAATATCTATATTAGAAGAATTACAAATTGTAAAAGGTATAACAGTCCACGTTGAGCCTTGTATAAACTGTGACGAGTATAAATGTTGTATTTAATAGAAAAACTCAGCTTAAATTATCTTAAGCTGAGTTTTTCACTATTGTAAATTTATGATATTAATAGCATCAATTATTGGCTTAATACTATCTTTATCTGTAAAATCTACAGGGGTAGTATAGGCTTCTAACATACCTTTTGTGTTTTCATCCATTTCTTCTTCTTTTTGTCTTTTTAGTATCATTTTAAGCATATTCATCATCAATTTATCTGGAGCAGTTAGATTTTTATAATTAAATGCTCCTCTTAAATAAAAATGTTTTATATTATCAGTATCTTTAAAATTATTTTTATTTACTTCTTCTAAGATTTTATCATCCATAATTGATAAACCTACAGAAAATACTATAAGATTTTTATTTTTTAATTTATCAATATCTTTATAAATTTGTTTGAAACCTTTGATACTGCCTGCATGTAACCAACCGCCAAAAACAATATTATCATAGTTCAATAAGTCATCTATATTTATATCTCCTATTTTTGACACCTTACAATTTAGCTCTTCTCCTATCCATTTTGCGTATTTTTCCGTACTTCCATATTTTGATTTATAAACAACTATATTTTTCATTTTAATTTCCCCCCTATTTATTTTAATGCGTTTTCAACGCATTTTAAATATAAACTAGATGATTCTTACTTATTTTTAATTATTTTTAAACTGTTTTTTCTTCTTCTGTAAAACCCAAACTCACTTTTTTATTATATCAATATTTAATTGTAATCTTAAAATATTCCTTATAACAAAATAGTTATTATATTACTACTACCTTCATTAATAATTTTTTGCAAAGTTTTTTGAATCTTGCATCTTATCTCTTCTGGCATAGTATATAATTTACTTTGTAATTGTTCTTTTACCAAATCATTTAATGATTTACCAAACATATTAGATTCCCATATTTCTGCTGGATTTTGCTCAAACTCTTCAAGTAGATATTTTATCATTTCTTCTCCTTGGTTTTGATTTCCAACTATAGGAGATACCTCTGTTGAAATATCCGCTTTAATTATATGAAGTGATGGAGCATTTGCTTTTAATTTAATTCCATATTGTTTTCCTTGCTTAATAATTTCTGGCTCCTCTAAACTAAGTTCATCAAGAGATGGTGCTACAACACCATAACCTAAAGTTTTTGCATCACTTAGAGCACTTTCTATCTTATCATACTCAACTTTAACTTTTGATAGTTTAGTAATTAAATTAAGTAATTGGCAATCTCCTTCAATTTTGAATCCACTTTGTTCTTCTAATATTTCATAGAATAACTCTTGTTTTGTACATACATCAATGTTTATTACACCTTCACCAAGACTTACATCATCTACCTCACAATCTTCTAAGAAAGGTAACTCATTAAATCCATGTACTACAGAATCTATATCTCTTATTTTGTCAATAGATGCTATAGATTGTTTTAAAGTATTTATTATATTAGTTTTAATCCAATGATTATTAGATAAACCTTCTATCCAATCAGGTAAATTAATTCTTATTTCAGCTAATGGGAAGTCGTATAAAACTGTTTCCATTACTTCTCCTATATCTCCCTCATCCATTTGATCAACATCTATAGGTACTACAGGAACTGAATATTTTTGCTCCAAATCACTTCTTAAAAATGCTGTATCTTCGCTGTCTGGATATTTAGTATTTAATACTACTGCAAATGGCTTCTTCAATGCCTTTAATTCTTTTATAACTCTTTCTTCTGGAATTATATAGTTACTTCTATCAATTCCAGTAACAGATCCATCTGTAATAATTACAATTCCAATTGTAGAATGATCTTTTATAACCTTTTTTGTACCTATTTCTGCGGCTTTTTCAAAGGTCATAGCTTCTTTTGACCATGGTGTAGATACTAGTCTTTGCTTTCCGTCTTCTTCATGACCTAAAGCCCCATCAACTATGTATCCTACGCAGTCCACCATTCTAACTTTTAGAGATACTGTGTCTTTAATCTTTATTTCAACGCCATCAGCTGGAACAAATTTAGGCTCAACTGTCATTATGGTTTTTCCTGAACCACTTTGAGGTATCTCATCTTTAGTTCTTTCTCTTTTGAAGTCATTTTCTATGTTAGGTAACACAAGTGTTTCCATAAATCGTCTAATAAACGTTGATTTCCCTGTTCTAACAGGTCCAACAACACCTATATATATGTCACCTTGAGTTCTTTTAGCGATGTCTTCATATATATTGTTCATAATAATTCCCTCCTGCATATAATTTCTTAGTTAATTATATTTCAGGAGGGAATTTTTTATTACATATATATTTATAGCTTATTTAATTAAATTTATTATTTGAACAAGCCGTTATTAACTACTTCTTCCATTTCATGTTTTTTCGTTCTAGTCATAAGCTCTAATACAGCTTCATTCGGATTAGCACCTTGATATAAAACTGAGTATATTGCTTCAGTTATAGGCATATCAATATTCAAATCCCTAGAAACTTTATATGCTACTTCTGTGGCAGTTATTCCTTCTACTACCATTTGAACTTCATCTAATGTTTCTTGGAGAGTTTTACCTTGTCCCATAAGTATACCTGCTCTTCTATTTCTACTATGAATACTTGTACAAGTAACTATTAAATCTCCTATACCAGCAAGTCCTGTAAAAGTATTTACATTGGCTCCCATAGCAACGCCAAGTCTTCCAATTTCCGCAATGCCTCTTGTCATTAAAGCTGCCTTTGTGTTATCACCATAGCCCAGTCCGTCACACATTCCTGCACCAAATGCTATAATGTTTTTTAATGCTCCTCCAAGTTCTACTCCTATTATATCAGGATTAGTGTACACTCTAAGAGACGGACTCATAAAAGCATCTTGTACTTCCTGAGCATATTCAATTTTTTCACATGCAGCAACCAAAGTTGTTGGCATAAATTTAGAAACTTCTTCTGCATGAGAAGGGCCTGATAGTGCTACGTAAGGATTATTAGGCAATTCTTCTTTTACTACATCTGAAAGTCTAAGTCCTGTTCCTTTTTCTAATCCTTTTGCCACATCAACTAAGATTTGATTACTACTAACAAAAGGTTTAATTTGTTTGCATACACTTCTTACAGCCTGAGATGGTACTGCAATTACAATAATTCTACTATCTTTTATAACCTCTTCTAAATCATTAGAAACTATTAAATCTTCTGGAAAAATAATTTCTGGTAAGAACTTGCTATTTTTTCTAGTATCATTTATTTCTTTAACTTGTTCATTATCTCTTGTCCACATGAAAACTTTATGATTATTTTTATGTAAGCTAAGAGCTAATGCACTCCCCCAACTTCCAGCACCTATAACACACATCTTCTTCATAATAAACACCACCTAATATAGTAATTTAATCTTTCTTTTTTTCTCCTATTTTTCTTTCAGTACCATTTATTAATCTCTTAATATTTTCTTTATGGGTTATAGTCACTGATATAGTTAAAAATAATGTAACTAAAACGCCTTTAGTATTGTGATTTATAAGCATTATTATAGGAGACAAACCGATACCTAGTATAGAGCCTAAAGAAACATACTTAGTTATGGCTACTATTATTATAAAAAACCCTAAACACATTAGTGCAACTAAAGGATTCATTCCTAACATAGAACCTAAAGAGGTTGCAACACCTTTTCCACCTTTAAATCCAAGAAATGCCGGATAATTATGACCAAGTACAACAGCAACTACAGCTATATAAGCACAAATACTTTGGTCCATATGAACACCGTAAGCTATTAACCTAGCTATTAATACTGCGATTAATCCTTTTAATACATCTCCTACAAAAGTTAGTGCCCCAGCTTTTTTACCTAATGTCCTAAGTACATTTGTAGAGCCTGCGTTACCAGAACCTTGAGTTCTTATATCAACTCCAGCAAGTCGCTTTGCTACTATATATGAAGTTGATATATTTCCAAGAAGGTATGCAATTATAATTATAATTAAATAAATTAACATATTAACCCCCTAAAATTTCTATCTTTTTCTATCCTTTTCTTTGTACTCAAATTGCATTGATGTTCCTTCGAATCCAAAGTTCTCTCTTATTTTATTTTCTAAGTATCTTTGATAAGAGAAGTGAGTTAAGTCTTTACTGTTTATATATAAAGTAATCTTTGGTGGTTTAACTCCTGTTTGAGCACCATAGTATATTTTAAGTCTCTTTCCTTTATCTGACGGTGGTTGGTTAAGCATTACAGCTTCACCTATTACATCATTTAATTGTGATGTACTTACACGCTTAGAATGTTCTGCAGCCACTTTATCCACTGTATCTAGTATTTTACCCATCCTTTGATTAGTTACTGCCGATACGAATAATATTGGAGCATAGTTCATAAATGGGAACATATCTCTTATCTCATTAGTGTAATTTCCTAATGTTTTATTATCTTTTTCTATTAAGTCCCATTTATTTACTACAAATATACAAGCCTTACCTTCATCATGGGCAATACCTGCAACTTTTGTATCTTGCTCTGTAACACCTTCTGTTGCATCTATAACGATTAAAACTACGTCCGCTCTAGATACCGCACTCATAGATCTAAGTACAGAGAATTTCTCAACTCTTTCATATACTTTACTTTTTCTTCTTATACCTGCAGTATCTATTAATAAATATTGTTGATCACCTTTTTCAAAGTATGTATCGACTGCATCTCTTGTTGTTCCTGCTATTGGACTTACTATAACTCTATCTTCTCCTAATATTTTATTTAATATAGAAGATTTACCTGCATTAGGTTTACCAGTTATAGCAACTCTTATTATATCTTCGTTATATTCGGTATTTAATCCTTCTGGGAAATTTTCTACTATTTCGTCTAACAAGTCACCAAGTCCCATTGCATTGGCACTTGATATTGGATGTGGTTCTCCTAAACCTAATTCATAGAAGTCATATATGTTATCTACTAAGTTCATATTATCTATTTTGTTTACTGCTAAGATAACTGGCTTATTTGTTTTTCTTAACATTAGTCCAACTTCTCTATCTGCAGAAGTTATTCCACTCTTTCCATCAACAACAAATACTATTACATGAGCCATATCCATTGCAAGCATAGCTTGGTTTCTCATTTGAGTTAGTATTATATCGTCATTTTCAGGCTCAATTCCTCCTGTGTCTATTAAAGTGAAGTATTTATTTAACCACTCTACCTCTGTAAATATTCTGTCTCTAGTAACTCCTGGTGTATCTTCTACTATTGATATTCTCTTTCCTGCTAATTTATTGAATAGTGTAGATTTTCCAACGTTCGGTCTACCTACTACTGCAACTATGGGTCTATTATCCATATTTATTCTCCTTCCTATTTAGTTATCTTGTCTACTACATCAGTACCTTCATTTTGACATGGTACTACTTCTAAATTTAATTTTTCCTCTAATTCTTTTAAAGTTATATTGTCTAAGAAAATTTCTTCATCAGCTTTCATCATAGATCTAGTTATATATAGAGTTTCTCCTAAATCTTCATTTTTCAATTGGTCAATTAAATCAGTAGCAGTTAAAAGTCCACTAACAGTTATCGTTTCACCAAAGAAATTATTTTTAATTCTATATACATTAATTTCTATATTTTTAAATTTTTCCATTATTCTATTAGCCATATGACACATAAATTCATAAGCAGATTTTCCTGTTGCAATTGATACTTTTTTGGTTTTATTTAATCTATCATCATTTATTGTATCTAGGTATTGTACAATCTCTGTTCCCATTTTTGTTATCATTCCAACACCATCTTCAAATTGGTCAAATCCTTCATATTCATCATATTTTAATAATGGCCTTTTTGCAAGAATATAAAACTCATCTGATAAAAATGCAAATCTAGTATTAAGCTCTTTAAGATATTTTTCTTGTAATTTATGAACTTGATCAATAGTTTCTCCTGAACTTTTCTCGTCAAAAGTTTCCAGTCTAGCAAGATTATCTCTATATCTTGTAATTCCTACAGGAACAATGGCTGCGCTTTTAACATAAGGGCGTAAACTCGCTAAATCTTCCAAGGTTCTTTCTAACTCTTCTTTATCATTATATCCTGGACATAATACAATTTGAGCATTCATTTCTATACCTGCATCAGCTAATCTTCTCATTGTATCAATTAACTTTCCTGCAAATTTATTATTTATCATTTTTCTTCTTAATTCAGGATTTGTAGTATGTACAGAAATATTTATAGGACTAATTCTATATCTTATTATATTATTAATATCATCCTCACTCATATTAGTTAATGTAACAAAGTTTCCTTGTAAGAAAGATAGTCTTGAATCATCATCTTTAAAATAAAGAGTATCCCTCATGCCTGTAGGTAACTGATCTATAAAGCAGAATACACATTTATTTCTACAACTTTTTGCTTTATCTATGATAGGATTAGTAAATTCTATACCTAGCTCTTCATCATAATCTTTTTCAATTTCGTATAAATATATTTTTCCATTTTTTTGTTTTTGAATTTCCAGTTCAATATATTCTTCACTTATTAAAAATCTATATTGAATTATATCTTCAACTCGTTCTTTATTCACAGATAAGAGTATATCGCCAACCTCAATACCCATTTCATCTGCAATACTATTTTTATAAACTTTACTTATTATATTATTAATATTTTTTACGTTTACTTCCATTTTGCATATCACCACTTTTCCACATAAATGTATTATCTAATTTTAGATGTAAATACATCATTTAATCATACATGATTTAAAAAAATTAGTCAACTTATATCTACATCTACGCTATATTAATCAACAAAAGGTACCTCTTTCAGGTACCTTAATGCCTTACTACTATAAGTACTTCATCTGTTATTTGATGAACCATTCCATTTACACACTTTGCAAATAACATTGCGCGTTTTTGTAATTCATCATCATTATTAGCATAAAAAATAGGACATCCCCCTATTGTATTCATATTCTTATCTGTAGTTATAACCGCCAATGTAGCTGAATTTATTTCAATATTATCACTCATTTATACGATCTCCTTTCCTTCAATTTTCATATTATTTAAAGCTATATTTTTTCCTCTAGCACTATCAAGTATAGGACATGACTTCACTGCTTCAATTATTTTTCTCTCATCCTTTTCAATTGGGAAAAATGCTAAGTATAAACATTGATTTTTAGGATTTTTCCTTGGTAAAGGTGTAAAAGCCGGTTCTACAATTTGTTTTAGTATTCCAAGTCTGGAGTAAAGATTGTAACAAATAGCTTGCCTTTGGCCTACATAAGCAATTATTGAAGCATTTTTATAGCTATTATCTCTTGGCATTATTTTTATCCCTACAGCATATTTTAGATATTTTTCTCTATCTTCTTTTAAGGCCACATTAGTTAACCCTTGAAAATCACCTACTTTTAATATGCTTGTATCAACAAAACTCACATCTACAATTGATATTTCAGCAATATCTCCAATACATTGTCTAGATATGCTTCTTCTTAGTACGTAAGCCAAAATAAGACCAAATAACGAACTAACTATTAACGCCGTTGGATCCTTTACTTTAAATTCGCTATTAAGTGCATGATATAATGCTACTGTAAGAAATGATGTTACAATACACATATAATTTCTTATTTCATAGGTTCTTGCAATATCTTCTATAAATGAATTTCCTCTTGATACTAACTGAGTACTTTCTAAAGATTGCAATGTATCTCTTCTATTATTTCTAACTTGTCTAAATTGCTCAGCTGCCAATGACAAAAAGGTAATAGATGTATAGGACCTCTCTAGTAATGCAGGTACAAGTAATGCGCCTAAAGAAGATGCTACAAAAGCAAGAACTATTTGAGAAACAAGTACATTAGGTTGTGCAGGATATTGTTTTTCATCTAAGTTTAACATTATTATTCTAGATAATACCCCAATTATAATCCCTATAAAAAATATTTTATCCATTTTACCACCTCTTTTAACCATTTTCCTTACATATCAAAACCTTTTTTCATATATGCACTTAATTTTCTCTTTGATGTATCTAAAATAGGTGCACTACCAGCTGCTTGCATAAAAATAATTTCGTTTTTATACAAGGGCACCATTATAATGAGAACAGACTTCTTATTAAAGTCCATCCTAGCAATAGGAAATACATCTTTTTCATCCACATCATTATCTACACCTAAGTGCACATAGATAGTATTCATTATTGCTTGTTGTTGACCTATATCACATAAAGTTCCAAATGCACTAAAATCTTTAGGTACTATTTCTATAGCTATAGCCTTTTCTAAATATTTTTTCCTAGTCTCTTTCAAACCTATATTTTCCATATAAACACCATTAACTTTTAATATTGGTCCATCAAAAGATATCTCAGCTGAATAAATATCAGCAATATCTTTTATACTACTTCTTCTCAAAATTCTTACAAAAATCATTCCTACAATGCATCCTCCAATAGCCGCTAAAATCGTGCACACTAACATGTGTGCACCATATTTCCTTGCAACATATATATATACTATTGATGCAACTAACGCAGAAAATAAACTTACGTAACTTCTTACCTCATATGTACTTGAAATATTATCTATATATGGTGCTCCTTTTTCAACCATATCTTCATAATCAATATTTTCTAGAGTTATTTTTTCTTGATTAGATAAACCCTGAAATTGTTGAATACCAACAGCTAAAAACGTCAACGCAGAAAATTCTTTATCTATTAGGGCTGGTAAAGCAATTGCTCCTAGCGATGCTGCAAGGCCTGCCACTATTATTTGTTCTAAATAATCCTGCGGTCTTGATGGATATTGCTTATCTTTAACTCTTAGTAGAAAAAATCTGCATAGAACACCGATTATCATAGCTGTAAGAAAAGCGTGTCTAAACAGAGCGTCATTTATTAAACTATCTTTCATTTAATTGAATCCTCCTAAAAATTTCATACTTTACAACAATCAACAAAAACATTTAAATTTTTAT
The DNA here is from genome assembly GCF_024621905.1 of Terrisporobacter muris. Taxonomy (NCBI): domain Bacteria; kingdom Bacillati; phylum Bacillota; class Clostridia; order Peptostreptococcales; family Peptostreptococcaceae; genus Terrisporobacter; species Terrisporobacter muris. Next base: position 6,031 of record NZ_JANKBY010000057.1, on the reverse strand, counting down.
AATTTTAGTTTGTGCAAAAATAAAAAAAAATTCCCTAATAATCTAGGAAATTTTTTTTGGTAATCTTATTATAAATTTGCTCCCCTCTCCAAGTTCGCTTTCTACGCTGATGCTCCCCTTTAAAGAGTGAACAATATGTTTTGTTATGGCAAGACCTAAACCTGTACCTCCTACAGATCTACTTCTAGCCTTATCTACTCTATAAAATCTTTGGAATATTTTACTTTGGTCTTCTTTTGGGATTCCTACCCCATTGTCTATAACTTCTATTACTATTTCATTATTTATTGAAAATTGTTTTACAGTTACTTTCCCGCCTTCTGGTGTATATTTAATAGCATTATCTATTAAATTAAGTAATAACTGTTTAACATAGTCACTATAGGCCTGGACTACTATTTCTTTATCTTCAAAATCATATGATAAATCAATTTTTTTGGAATTAGCTATGTAATTTATCATCTCATATACTTCTTTAAACACATCATAAAGTAGTATATTTTCTGTCACTAGATTATTTTTACTTTCTATTGAGGATAGTAAAAGTATATCTTCAATCAATCTTTTTAGTCTATCTGATTCTTTTTGGATTATAGCTAAAAACCTATTTCTTTTATCTACTGGCAAGTCTTCATTCATCATTAAGGTTTCTACAAATCCGTTTATTGATGTCAAAGGTGTTTTTAATTCGTGACTAACATTTGCCACAAAATCTCTACGCATATTTTCTAATTTTACAATTTCTGTTATATCTTCAATATTAATTATAGAACCTATAATGGCATTTTTAGAGTTTTGTAGATATACAGGATCAATTTTTATTCTATAAACAATTTCATCATCTAAAGTTATATTATTAGTTTGATTTTCTTTGCTTCCAATATATCGTTCTATACCATTTAAAATATCATCTACATCTATAACTTGTTTAAAATTTTTTCCTTCTTCTTTTCCATTACATTTACTTTTTATCATTTTACGAGCTTCATCATTAATTAAGATAATATTTCCATCAATATCAATAACTATAATTCCATGAGAAATACTCTTAAGTACTGAAGTAAGTTGAAGATGCTTATACTGTACCTCTTCAATTGTATTTTCCATAGTTTCCATCATAAAATTAAAATTTCTAGTAAGTTCACCAAGTTCTCCTCTGGCAGAAGTTTGTAATCTTGAATGAAATTCTTTATCACTTACTTTTTTTGATATTTTGATAAAACTTTTTAAAAATCTTCTTATAGTTATAGTATATCTATATAAAAGTATTGCCACACTACAAGCTAATAGCATAACAAAAAAGTAAAAACTGCTAATAGGTTCCACATCCATATTTTTTCTCCATTTCTTACTCTATTTTATACCCTATACCTCTAATAGTTTCGATATATTTTTCATTACTATCTGAGCTTTCTATTTTCTTTCTTAAATATCTAATATGAACATCTACAGTTCTAGTTTCTCCATAAAATTCATAACCCCAGATCTTATCTAATAAAAAGTTCCTAGATAAAACCTTACCTTTATTTTGAAGTAGTATTTTCAATAAATCAAATTCTTTTAAAGTTAAATCTAGTTTTTCCCCATTTTTAGTAACTTCATGTTTTATCAAGTCTAGTTTTATATCTTTTACTGTTAATACTTCTTCTTCTCTTGGCGAGTTCATATTGTATCTTCTTAATACAGAACTTATTCTAGCTAGTAATTCTTTTATACTAAAAGGTTTTGTTATATAGTCATCTGCACCACCTACTAAACCTTCAACTTTATCACTTTCCATATTTTTAGCCGTAAGCATAATAACAGGTATATTTTTAAGATCTTTATCCCCTCTTAATTTTTTTAATACATCTATACCACTTATATTTGGTAACATCCAATCAAGTAGTATTAAATCTGGTTTATTCTCTTTTGCTTTTAAAAAACCATCAAAGCCATCATAAGAATAGTCTACAATATAATCAGAAGTCTCTAAATTAAATTGCAATAGTTCTACTATATGCTCTTCATCATCAATTACAAGAATCTTGCTACTCATTATTATTCCTCCCTATCTAATTTGAATCATAGTTCCTATCCTCTTTGGTGTTTTGTTATGCTTTCTATAAGAATAGAACTTATCATGATTACAATTAGTACATATTTGAAGATTTATTATATTTTCTTCTTTAACTTTACAATCCTTTAACGTAAGTTCGTTAATTTTCCATAAATCCAAATAGTATTTATTATCTTTTATTATATCGAATTTTCCTGCATGATTTGCTAAATTTATGTTAAATTTTTCAACTAAGTCTTTTGAAACTTCATAACAACAAGGTCCTATTGATGGACCTATTACACAAACTAAGTCTTCTGGGTTAGAGTTATAATTTTTTATCATTTCTTCTATGGTTTTTTTACTTATCTTATCATAAGTCCCTCTCCAACCTGCATGAGCTACTCCTATAGCTTTATTTACTTTGTCAATAATAACGACAGGAACACAATCTGCTGTTAATATCAACAATGGAACTTGAGGAATATCAGTAATTAAAGCGTCTCCCTCTATCCTTTGCCCTATATTATTTTCATCAATTTTATTAACAATACTAGAGTGAATTTGAGAATTTCTTGTTAAATTTATTAAATTAAATTCTTCTTGTTTAAATGTTTTAAATAGGTCTTCTTCATTTTTGGCATCTATATTAGTTGTTGTTATAACTAAATTAACAAAGTCTAATTCTTTTTGTATCTTATCTATTGTTATATAATTCTCCATTTTATTCATCCTTTTCCATTAATATTGTTTTTAATTCATTAACAAAGGTATTTATATCTTTAAATTGCCTATATACAGATGCAAATCTAACGTAAGATACTTCATCTATATCTTTTAGTTTGTCCATAATCATTTCACCGATTATTTTTGTTTCCACTTCAGTCATATAGTTCTTATTTATTTCATTCTCTATAAAAGATACTACTCCTTCAATTTGATCAATTGAAACTGGTCTCTTTTCACAAGATTTTATTAGACCATTTTTTATTTTTTCCCTATCAAAATATTCTCTTGTATTATCTTTTTTTACCACCATAACAGGTGTTGTTTCAATAGTTTCGTAAGTTGTGTATCTTTTTTTACAAGATTCACACTCTCTTCTTCTTCTAATAGAATTACTGTCTGTATGTCTTGAGTCTACAACTTTAGACTCCTTATAGTTACAATAAGGACATTGCATAATTTTCCTCCTTAGTTAAGTTAGCTTAAATTTTTATTTCATCAATGTCTACTTTTCTTTCTGAGCCTATATTTACTATTATTGTGTCACATCCTATTTTTAATATATCATTCCAAAATATTACATCCACATCCATACCTCTAGAAAAGAATCCTCCACTTCCTTCTCCTGTAGTTGAAAAAGATACAACTTTACCTTCATTAACATCTATGTCTATGTCTGTAATAAAACCCATCTTCTTTCCATTTTTCACATTGATAATTTCTTTATCCATTATATCAGATACTCTTATCATATTATAACATCCTCCTTAAAAATACAAAAAAAATATATTTCTCTTTTAATATTTCTATGCAAAAAAATCCTTAGTATTCTTGTACTAAGGATTTATTCTTCATATTTAATTATAATTAAATGTACTTTCTCATGTTTTTTAAAGCATTTTTTTCAATTCGTGAAACTTGTGCTTGGGATATTCCTATTTCATCTGCCACTTCGATTTGAGTACGGCCTTTATAAAACCTCAAGTCTAATACAAGTTTTTCTCTGTTATTAAGTTTTTTTATTGCTTCTTTCAATGCTATTTCTTGAAGCCAGTGCTCATCAGTATCTTTTTTGTCTTGAACTTGATCCATTACAAATATGGCATCCCCATTATCCTGATATACTGGATCAAACAATGATATAGGATCTTGTATGGCATCTAAAGCCATAACAACAGATTCCACATCCAGCTCTAACTCCTTTGCTATTTCTGAAACTGTTGGTTCCTTTGAATTGCTTCTGATTAATTTTTCTCTCACTTGGAGAGCTTTATAAGCAATATCTTTTAGGGATCTACTAACCCTAATAGGATTATTATCTCTTAAATATCTTCTTATTTCACCTATTATCATTGGAACCGCATAAGTTGAAAACCTAACATTTTGACTTAAATCAAAATTATCTATAGCTTTTATAAGACCAATACAACCAATTTGAAATAAGTCGTCAATATTTTCTCCTCTATTGTTAAACTTTTGAATAATACTTAGAACTAGTCTTAAATTTCCCCTAACAAACTGCTGTCTAGCGTCTTCATCTCCTGCCTTTATTTTAACTAGAAGGTCCATCATTTGAGCATTTTTAAGAACTGGCAGTTCTGATGTGTTCACACCACAGATTTCAACCTTATTAATTTGCATAAGTTTCAGTCCTCTCTTAAAAGATTCTTTATATGAAATTATTTACATATCATATATTTTTATACTTTTATCGAGATTTTATTTAACTTATACAAATTTTTTCATTTCCTTTTTTAACCTGCTAATTATTTTCTTTTCAAGTCTAGAAATATAGGATTGAGATATACCAAGGATGTTAGCTACTTCTTTTTGAGTTTTTTCATTTCCTCTCGTTGTTAGGCCAAATCTTAATTCCATAATTTGCTTTTCTCTATCAGATAATTTATCTAATGCCATAAAAAGCAAATTCTTATCTATTTCCTCTTCAATAATTTTATATATTTCATCATTCTCTGTTCCAAGCACATCAGATAGTAATAATTCATTACCATCTAAATCAGTATTTAATGGCTCATCAAATGATACTTCTGCCTTTTTCTTATTATTTTTTCTAAGATACATTAATATTTCATTTTCTATACATCTAGATGCATACGTTGCTAATTTAATATTTTTATTTGATTTAAATGTATTAACAGCTTTTATAAGACCAATTGTTCCTATTGATATTAAATCTTCGACATCTATACCTGTATTTTCAAATTTTCTAGATATATATACTACTAGTCGAAGGTTTCTTTCGATTAATATAGTTTTTACACTCTCATCTTTTTCAAGCCTGTCTATTAATAACCTTTCCTCATCTGGTTTTAGAGGTGGAGGCAATATATTTACACCGCCCATGTAATACATACCATTAGGTTTAATTATACCTAATTTAGAACCTATATTTACTAGCCAAGAGTTTATTTTCCACTTCATTTTCATTAATGTTAATTTCAATTATAACCCTCCCCATTTTAAGACCTAAGAAAGTATACTCGGATTTAATATAGCATTATAATTGTCGTCTTTAAAATTAGATATGCCAAGTACAATATTTCCTATCTTTTTATTATCAATTTGTAAATAGTCGGCTTTAAATCCCAGTATCATACTAGTTTTATTACTAGTCGCGTGGTTATAAGGGATCAGCCTTACCCTGGATGATATATCTTCACTTAAGCTGTTGATGATTTCTTCTGCCAAAAGTACATCAACATATTCATAACTATAATTTTCAGGCAAATATTTGTTTAACAAAGAAGAATTTATCATAACTACATCACTTTTACTTAAAGGATCTTTTAGCAAGTTACCACTATCTAATAGTGCTATACACTTAAGATCTTCTCCAAGAAATGATATTGTAATTTCCTTGGTAAATTCTTTAATATGACTTATTAATGTAATATCCGAATATATTTTTTTTAGTATAAGACAACTAATATATACGGAAATTATTACAAAAGAAATTTTTATGTGTTCTATACCTGTAAAATAAATTATAAAATATGTACCTCCACAGATAAAAAAGTTTACCAAAAAAAATATTGTAAGTATTCTTATAAATTCATTTTTATCTGTGGAAACAAATGATATTAGTCCTATAATTACAATAAATATTATTTTTGAGGGTAATGTATATAATAAATAAAACTTTGGAAATAAATAAACAACAGAATAAATAGTTCCAACTACTGCTCCTATTATTTTTTTTTTATAAGAATTTACATTTTTTGTAAGTATAGAAGTACAACTTATAAT
>NZ_JANKBY010000579.1:0-1223 GCF_024621905.1 Terrisporobacter muris | reverse complement strand
TTGTAATTATGGGTATAGTGTTATTATTATTAACTCTATATGTTGCTAAATTAGAAAAAAAAGATGCTGAAGAAAAAGCTAGAATTGCAGCTGAAAAGAAAGCTATTAAGGCCGAACAAAAGCGTCTAAATAAAGGTAAGAAAAAAAAGAAAAAGAAAAAAAGATAATATTAAAGGAGCTTTCTCATAATAATTTAAATTTATTAATGAGTAGCTCCTTTTTAATTTATTTTTCTTCTATATTTTTAAATATATTATGATTTTCTTCTAAATATTTTTCGCATTCAGTAGCAGCTATGGCACCATCTGATACAGCTGTAACAACTTGTCTTAATGATTTTTCTCTTAAATCACCAGCAGCATATACACCTTCAATATTTGTTTTCATTTTATCATCAGTTAATATATATCCATATTCATCCATATTAACTAAACCTTTAAACATATCAGTAGCTGGTATATGTCCTGCAAGTACAAATGTTCCAAAGCTAATATCATCCTTAGAAAGTTCATATCTTTCTTTTTCATTTGTAATATTATTTACATATTCTATATAAGTTGGTTGTTCTTCTCCCCCAAGTTCTACTACTTCCGTATTAAATTTAACTTCTATTTTATCATTTGCTAAAACTCTATCTGCAATAGATTTTGCACATGAGAACTTAGGTTTTCTAACAAATACTGTTACTTTTCTAGCTAATCTTGAAAGATATAAAGATTCTTCTGCAGCAGAGTATCCACCACCAACAACAAACACATCTAGATTTCTAAAAAATCCTCCATCACAAGTTGCACAGTATGACACTCCTCTTCCATAATATTTCTCTTCACCTTTAAATCCTACTTTTCTTGGAGTAGCACCTGTTGATATTATAACTGTTTTAGCTTTAAATTCTTTATTTCCAGTTTTTATTATTTTTATTTTACCATCTAAATTCATTGAAAGTATTTCGCTATACTCAAACTTAACTCCAAAGTTTTCAGCCTGTTTTCTCATAGTATCTATTAAACTTGGTCCGTCAATCTCCACTATTCCAGGATAATTTACTATCTCAAAAGTTGTTATAGCTTGTCCACCTAAATATTGTTTTTCTATTATTAATGTATCTAAGGCAGCTCTACCAGCATAAATACCTGCTGATAATCCAGATGGTCCACCACCAATTATAATTACGTCATATATTCTGTCCATATTAATAATCTCCTGTCAATAATTTTAAATTA